>JBDUAL010000145.1:0-5294 GCA_040004685.1 Anaerolineaceae bacterium
CAGCAAGGGCGACTTCCATGAAGCGCTGAACTTCTCAGCAGTCCACAAGCTCCCTGTGATCTTCTACGTGGAGAACAACGGCTACGCGATTACGGAATCGACCGAAAAGTCACTCCCCGTACCGAACGTCGCGGATCGGGCGCGCGGCTACGGCATTCAAAGCGCGATGGTAGATGGCATGGATTGCATCGCGGTCTACCAGACTGTGCGGCCCGCGGTTGACCAGGCGAGGCGCGGAGGCGGCCCGTTTCTGATCGAGGCGAAGTGCTACCGGCTCTGGCCCCACTCCAGCGATGACGACGACACGCGGTACCGCCCGAGGAAAGAGCTCGAGGAGTGGATCAAGAAAGATCCGCTGACGCTCTTCCGCGCTCGGGTGGAAACAGACGGCATATTCCCGAAGGACGACCTCGACGAGATTGAGCAACGCGTCGCGGACGAAGTTCGAGACGCCGCCCAGTGGGCGATGATGCAGCCCGACCCGGAGCCTGAAGATGCCCTCACCTTCGTCTATAAGGAGTTGGACTGATGGCGACTATGACCGTCATCGAAGCCGTCCGGAGCACGCTCGACGAAGAGATGGCTCGGGACGAGCGCATCTTCCTGCTCGGCGAAGACGTCGAGGCAGGAGGGGTCTTCCGTGCGACGGAGGGGCTGCACGCCAAGTACGGCGAGCGAGTCATCGATTCGCCGCTGGCGGAATCGTCGATCATCGGAATCAGCATCGGCGCGGCGCATTACGGCCTCCGCCCGATCGCCGAAATACAGTTTGCCGACTTCATCCATTCCGGGTTCGACCAACTGTGCAGCGAAGCGTCGCGCTGGTCTTACCGCACCAACGGAGACTCGTTCCTGCCGATGGTTGTGCGCGCACCGTGGGGCGGGGGGGTGCACGGCGGTCAGCACCATTCCCAGAGTATCGAGGCGTACTACGCGCACATGCCCGGCCTGAAGGTCGTTGCGCCGGCGTTCCCTGCCGACTTCCGCAGCTTGCTCAAGGCCGCGATCGCTGATCCCAACCCGGTGCTCTTCCTCGAACACAAACGCATCTACCGGCTGATCAAACAGGATGTCGAGAACGCGCCAGCCGAGACCCAGCTGAGCAAGGCGCGAGTTACGCGGCGGGGAAGCGACCTGACGATCATCGCCTACGGCTTCATGCTCCACGAATCGCTGGGCGCGGCCGAAACCCTGGCCAGCGAGGGGATCGACTGCACAGTGATCGATCTGCTCACGCTCAACCCGCTGGACAGGGAGACGATCCTCGAATCGGCGAAGGCGACGGGCAAGGTGCTCATCGTCCACGAAGACACGCTGACTGGCGGGCTTGGGGGAGAGATCGCCGCGATCATCGCCGAGCACGCCTTCGAGTACCTTGACGCCCCAATCCGCAGGCTCGCCGGGCCAGATGTCCCGCCCATGCCCTACCACCATGCGATGGAAGAGTTCTTCATGCCCAACCGCGAAAAGATCGCAGCGGCGGCCCGCGAACTAGCAGCCTACTAGGAGTTTTCGACATGACCACCGTGACGATGCCGCAGCTCGGCGAAAGTGTCACCGAGGGCACCATCCTCGCCTGGATGAAGCAGCCCGGTGACCCGGTCGCGCTCGACGATTCACTTTGCGAAATCGAGACGGAGAAAGTGACCGCCGAACTACCTTCGCCGTATGAAGGCGTGATGGGCGAAATCCTGGTGCCCCAGGGCGAGACCGTGGACGTGGGCGTGGCGCTCTGCACCGTCCTCGAGAGCGCGGAGGGGGCGCCAACGCCAAACGCGAACGGCGACCAGACTCCAGCGGCGAAAGCGAGCGGTTGGAGCGGCGGCCCGATGTCAATTCCCCCCGATGAAACTGACACCGAAGACGTTCCTATCGTGGCCCCGGCGGAAGCGCCGGCCACGGCACCAGCTCGTCAACCTGCGGTAGCAGCCGCCGCGCGCCCATCGACCAGGCCCGACCAGCGCGAGCGCTTCTACTCGCCCGCAGTGATGCGCCTCGCCCAGGAGCACTCTGTCGATCTCTCCGCGCTGCAAGGCAGCGGTATCGGCGGGCGCGTGACCCGCAAAGACGTCGAAGCGGCGATTCAACACTCGGTCAACGCGCCAGCGGCAGTGGCTGCGCCGCAGGCCCCCGCCGCGGCAACTCTTATTGCTGAACCGGGGACCGCTTACACGGTCGTACCCTTGACGCCGACGCGGCGGACCATAGCCGAAAACCTCAAGCGTTCCAACTTAGAAGCTCCGCAGGCGTGGACGATGGTTGAAGCGGACGTGACCGGACTCGTGCGTCTGCGCGCCCGTGAAAGGGCTGCCTTCGTACGACAGGAGGGGGTTGAGCTGACGCTTCTGCCGTACTTCACGCTCGCCGTCTGCGAAACGCTGCGGGAGTTCCCGATGATGAACGCGCGCTGGGAGGGCGAGGAACTCCGTCACTACCGTGCGCTCGATATCGGTATTGCCGTCGCGAGCGAACACGGACTGGTGGTACCGGTGATCCACGGCGCGGGCGACCTCAGCGTTGCCGGGCTGGCGAGACGGATCGTGGACATCGCCCAGCGGGCTCAGACCCGCAAGCTTCGGCTGGAGGATATTGAAGGTGGCACCTTTACCGTCAACAACACGGGTTCGTTTGGTTCGATCGCCTCGAAGCCAATCGTTAACTACCCGCAGGTGGGCATCGTCACCATGGAACGCGTGGTGAAGCGGGCGGTGGTGCGAGATGACGATGCGATCGCGATCCGCTCGGTCGTCAACGTGTGTCTCAGTTTTGATCACCGCGCACTGGACGGTGTGGAGGCCGGAGGCTTCCTCGCAGCCTTGAAGCGGCGCCTCGAGGCGATCGCGTAGCGTCCCTCAATCTATCCGCACACCGCCGCTCGGATCGACGACTTCGATCCAGGTTTGGCCCGGTCGAAATTCTATTTCCAGCCCCGTCTGCGAATAAAACCGAGTGCGTGATGCGTTCTCCGCTTTCCGCCAAATTGCTTCAGTCACGGTCCCGTCCATGAAGAGTTGGGCCTGACCCTGGCCGATGTTGTCGATGAGAACGTGTCCCAGGCTATCGGCCACAAAGCTTCGGGCATACTGAACGATCACGTTAGAGGCGGTCAGTTGTTCGCTCGTGGCCGCGTCGAAGTGTGGCGCGCCGTACTCAGAGCGGCGGTAGAGGCGCGTGTTCGCGTCCCACGTCCAGCCCACCGTAAACGGTGAGAGGGAGCCAAATCCGACAGTAAGCCGCGTCGCTGACGACCGCGCGGCCGATGACCCGGGAGGCTTCGGCGTGAACTTCCACGGCTGAAACGTGGGCGCCCGATTGTAGCCGCGGCTCTCGGCGCTTCGTCGCAAGTTTGGCGTATTGGTGTAGACATTGTGCGGCGGCTCTCGTGCAGAATCGCGCGCGAACGCGCCGGCCACCGGTCGCGCACCCTGGTAGTCGAGATCCGAAACGTTCCACTCGCGGATCTGGCGGCCAGCGTCGGCGTCCCCTGATTCCTCCGAACTACCAACGTGTGCGAAAAGCGCGTCGTACTCGAGTACCCAGCGCAGAAACGGTGTTCGAGCGGATCGCACAGGTTCGATGCGCACTGCCTCCTGCGAGTGGAAGATCGCCAAGAAGCGGGTGATCCCGCCTTCGACCAGCGCCTCGATCACGACGTCGGCGCGGTTCAGGCCGGTCTGAGGCACGGCGGCGCTGTTGTTGTCGATCATCACGGCTATCGGCCGGCGCACGGATGGCGCATCGGGTGAGGTCTCTGCTGGTCGTCCGGCAAGGAGTCCCGAGGTCAGCGGCGGCGTACCACCACCCACGAGGCGAGCACGGTTCGATACCTGCTGGAAGGTCGCGGTGTTGTCATCCCCATCCTGTAACGCGGATGCAGCGGCCACGACTCCCGCGAAGGTCACGCCAACCAACACCGCCCCAATGAACAGATCCTTGAGAGTCACGGGGCGACCTTGTCCGGTTGTTCCATAGAAATGCGAGGCT
The DNA here is from genome assembly GCA_040004685.1 of Anaerolineaceae bacterium. Taxonomy (GTDB): domain Bacteria; phylum Chloroflexota; class Dehalococcoidia; order Tepidiformales; family Tepidiformaceae; genus PNKC01. The sequence goes on from JBDUAL010000145.1 coordinate 3,985, forward strand.
AACAGGGCGCGCACCAGCTTGCGACCGGCTGCACGGTAAACAGCGACGGAGGCGCAGTAGACGGACCTGGACGAAACTACCGGCATACCGCCTCCGGAGACGTCCATGACCACCTGGGAATACGCATCAATCCTGAACGACGGGCCTGCCCCCAAACCGACTCTCGACGACCTTGGCGCGGACGGCTGGGAGCTGGTCTCGGTGCTGCAGGGCGTTGAGACGAAGCAGCTGCTCTACGTCTTTAAGCGGCCCCGCTCGGGGTGAGCCGCCCGCTCGAGGGGATCACGATCCTAGATCTGACGTGGGTGCTCGCCGGCCCTTATGCCTCCATGGTCCTCTGCGATCTCGGCGCCGACGTGATCAAAATCGAGCGCCCGCCATGGGGCGACGTGGCGCGAACCACTGGGCCTTACCAGAACGGCTGGAGCGGCTACTTTTTCAGCATCAATCGCGGCAAGCGCTCGGTCTCCATCGACCTTCGCAAAGACGAAGGCCGCGAACTCTTCTTGCGTCTCGTTGAGAAGGCTGACGTGGTGATGGAGAACTTCACGCCGGGCACCATGGAGCGGCTGGGTGTCGGCTACCAGGCCGTGTCGGCTCGAAACCCGCGGATCATCTTCGCCAGCACTTCCGGCTTTGGGCAGACCGGCCCCTATCGGGAGCGTCCGGCGCTCGACATCATCGTGCAGGGGATGGGCGGCATTATGTCGATCACCGGCGAGCCCGGCGGTGGTCCGGTGCGCCCTGGCGTGTCTTATGGCGACGTGACGGCTGGCCTGTTCACAGCGATCGGCATCCTGGCGGCCCTGCATGACCGAGAGAAGACGGGCAAGGGGCAGGCCGTGGACATCAGCATGCTAGATTGCCAGGTGAGCATCCTGGAGAACGCGATCATGCGCTACTTCGTGACCGGCAACGCGCCCGAGAAGCTGGGGACGCGGCATCCCAGCGCAACCCCATTTCAGGCTTTCCCGACGGCCGACGGCCACCTTGTTGTTGCCCTGGGTTTCGGCGAGGAGAACCAGTGGCAGTTGCTCTGCGGTCTCCTTGGGCTGCCGGAGCTGATCGACGACACCCGCTTCGACACTGGTCCCCGTCGAACGAAACGGCACGCTGAGTTGGAGCCAATCCTCATCGCCGCGTTCCGCCAGCGCACTACGCGCGAGTGGCTGATCGACCTCGAGGTGGCTGGCATTCCCTGCGGCGCCGTGAACACGATCCCCGAGATGCTGAGCGATCCCCAGGTGCAGGCCCGGGAGATGGTACGAGACGTCACCCATCGAACCGCCGGCACGATCCCGATTGCGAAC
>JBDUAL010000146.1:0-5148 GCA_040004685.1 Anaerolineaceae bacterium
CTTGAATGCCGATGTCTTGCTCATCGGCGAAGCTCCGGGAATGAACGAAGACAAGCAGGGCCGCCCGTTCGTTGGCCAGTCTGGGCAGTTCCTCGAGGAACTACTCGCCGCCGCCGGGCTAACCCGGCAAGAGGTCTACATCTGCAACGTACTGAAGTGCCGTCCGCCGGCGAACCGGGACCCCGCGCCGGACGAGGTCATCGCTTGCCGCGACTACCTTGACGAACAGCTTGACCTCGTCCAACCGCTCGTTGTGGTGACTCTTGGCCGATTCTCGATGGCGAAGTGGTTTCAAGGACAGACCATCTCCCGCATTCACGGTACGGTGAAAGAGATCGATGGTCGCTTCGTAATCCCGATGTTTCATCCTGCCGCCGCGCTTCACCAGCAGAACCTTCGTTCCACCATCATCAACGACTTCCGCACCATCCCCGCGGTACTTGAGCGCGCCCGACGCCTCCGAGCGCGGGAACAACCAGCCAGCTACAACCAGGGCCCCACCCCGTTGGCGCCTCAAGCGCCAGCGACGGTTGGCGCCGACCACGCAACAACAACGACACAACAGCAACGTCTGTTCGACTGAAGGAATCCATGGCAGAAACAAATCTACGCATAATTCCCCTCGGCGGCCTGGGAGAAATCGGCCGCAACATGATGCTCATCGAATTCGGTGACGACATAATCGTTGTCGATGTCGGGCTGATGTTCCCTGAAGAGGAGATGCTGGGCGTTGACCTGGTGATTCCAGACTTCACCTACCTAAGAGAGCACAAGGAGAAGCTGCGTGCGGTGTTCCTTACGCACGGACACGAAGACCACGTTGGTGCGCTCCCGTACTTCATGCGCGAGTTCAACGCGCCGATCTACTCGGCGCGGCTGACCGATGGCCTGATTCGCGTGAAACTCAACGAGCATCGGCTCCTGAGTAACGCCAAAACCCACGTGGTCCCCACAGGCGAGATCACTAAAGCCGGGGTCTTCGAGGTGGAGTTCTTCTCCGTCGCGCACAGCATCCCCGATGCTTGCGGGCTCATTATTCGCACCCCGCTCGGCCTGCTGGTACACACCGGAGACTTCAAACTTGACCACACCCCGGTCATGGACCAGCACACGGACCTCATTCGTCTCGCCCAGGTGGGCGCCGAGGGTTGTCTGCTGTTGATGGCCGATTCGACGTACGCCGAGATAGACGGCTACACCCCAAGCGAGCAGCTCGTCGGCGAGGCCCTCCGCACGATTTTCGTAAACGCGGAGGCGCGCGTCATCGTCGCCACTTTCGCTTCTCTGATCTCTCGCGTTCAGCTGGTGGTGGACGCGGCGGTGTTCACGGGCCGCAAGGTCTTCGTGACCGGCCGCTCGATGATCGACAACGTTGCCATGGCCCGGCAGCTCGGCTACATCAACGCCCCGGACGGCGTAATCATCGGTGTGGAGGAGATGCGTAATACTCCGCCCTCCAAGATCGCCATCGTCACGACTGGCAGCCAGGGCGAACCGACCAGCGCGCTGACCCGCATGGCGAACGGTGACCATCGCCATATCACAATCGCCCAAGGCGATACCATCGTCCTCTCCTCCAGCCCCGTCCCGGGGAACGAGCAGGCTGTTTATCGAAACATCGATAATCTGTTTCGATTGGGCGCCGATGTGCTCTACAACCGTGTTTCGAACGTTCACGTGCGCGGGCACGCCAGCCGTGAAGAGTTGAAGATCCTCCAGGCCGTTTGCCAGCCGGAATACTTCGTCCCAGTTCACGGTGAGTACCGCCACCTTGTCGTCCACGCTCGCCTGGCCGAATCCGTCGGCGTGCCCAAAGGCAACGCATTCGTCATGACAGACGGCGACGTGCTGGAAATCGATGATCAATCTGCCTGGCTCGCGGACCGCGTGCCGGCGAGCTACGTCTATGTTGACGGTCTCGGAATTGGCGATGTAGACCAGCATATCCTGCGCGACCGTGCGCACCTATCGACAGACGGCGTGGTCGTGGTGATGGTGCAAGTCGATAAGCAGACGGGCGTCCTCGAACGTCCTGCTGAGATCCTCGCGCGAGGCTTCATCGATTCGGACGACAGCGAAGAAGTCCTTGAAAGGGCCAAGAAAGTGGTCGCTGATTCCCTGAAGGGCGACAAGCATTACGCGGAGTTCAGTGACATCAATACCCGCATTCGGGACGCAGTAAGCAAGTTCCTTTATGATGAGACTCGCAGGCGACCAATGGTGTTGACCGTGACTGTCGAGGTTTAGTCATCACCAACCGCCGTGCCCGGCTTTTGCTCGCGGGGAGCGCTGCACGGAAAAGAAGGAGTGTCTGCCATGACGGCACGCACACGAACGCGTCCCCGCGCTACTCGCGCAACCCGAACGAATCGGAAGCGACCCAACCGATTTACCGCGACTCCCTTCAAGCGCCCGGAGTTGCTGGCTGTGGTCGTCGGCTTCGTCTTGGTCGCTGTCTCACTGTTTCTCTTCGATGTCCCGGAAGTGGCGGCTGATTTCCGGGACTCCCTCCTTCGTCGGCTTGGCTTCGGAATGGCAGTGTTGGCGGGTTGGGCGGCGTTCCTCATCTACGCACTCGTTCATAGAAAGGACCAAGAACCAAAACAGTTCGCCCGGCGCAGCGCAGGGTTCTTGGCCCTCGGCCTCGTCGTTTGGGGCACGCTGGGACTAAACCGGGCGGCGTGGACGCTTGGAGCAATTGATTTCCACAAAACCACACTCGGAGGGGACGTCGGCGGTGCCCTGATTTCGGGTTTCCTTGGAAAGCTGGCATGGTTGAGCCTGGTCATCCTGTCCATGGCGCTCCTTGCCCCAGGGCCGACGCGCTGGCTGGGCCGGAACGCTCCGCGGTGGATTGAACTTTCGTGGGAGCGGCGCTACTGGCACCGCGTTGCATCCGGGTTTGGCAGATTCATCGCCTTCGCCTTCCGTCGCCCCTCTCAGGACGATGGCTCAGAGGTGGTCATTGGTTCGACCGGCTTCGACCGTATCCAACCAATGGGCCGGCTGGCGCTGGAGGACGGACCCGTTGTTTATCGACCTTCGATCGATCCCGGCTCCCCCAGTTCGCCGGTTGGGGCTGGTGCGGCCGCCCAGTTTGGCTCCACGGTCATCGAATCGACGCCTGATTCTCTGGCTGCACCGCTCGCCATCACTTCGGCCACAACAGCGGATGAGGCCGATTTCGGCGAGCCGCAGCAACTTGGGCTCGAGCTGGATTCCAAGAGCGGCTGGCACCTTCCCGCTATCGAAATGCTCAACGCGCCGCTTCCCAGCGCAAGCCGGAAGCACGACAACGCCGCCCGCGCGCAGATGATCGTGGATACGCTGGCCAGCTTCGGCGTCGATGCGAGCGTCGTCGAAATCAACGAAGGCCCCACTGTCACGCAGTTCGGCGTTGAACCGGGCTGGGAGGTTCGCTACAAGGACCTTCAGGTCAAAGACGAAAATGGCCGCGCCATCATTGGCGGAGACAACCGGCCACAGACCGAGAAGGTGGAGACCTCGCGGACACGCGTTCGCGTGAACAGGATCACGGCGCTCCAAAACGACCTTGCGCTCGCCCTGGCCGCGCCCAGTCTTCGAATCGAAGCCCCGGTTCCCGGGCGCGCGATCGTGGGTATTGAAGTACCGAACGATAGCGCAACTGTCGTTACGATGCGGACCGTCATGGAGACCAAAGAATTCCGGGATCTCGCGTCGAAGACGAAGTTGGCGCTGGCGCTCGGGAAAGGCGTCTCGGGCGTACCCGTGGTGGCGGACCTCGCGAAGATGCCGCACCTCCTCATCGCCGGCGCGACCGGCAGCGGTAAGAGCGTCTGCATCAACGCCGTCATCGCCGGGATCATGATGAACGCGACGCCGGACCAGGTACGGTTCGTGATGGTTGATCCCAAACGCGTGGAACTCACCGCCTACGCTGGCATTCCGCACCTCGCCTTCAGCGAAGTCATCGTGGATATGGACAAGGTGGTCGGGACGCTTCAGGCCGTCGTTGGCGAGATGGACGCCCGCTACAAGAAATTCGCCAACCTGGGCGTAAGGAACATCGATTCCTACAACCGCCACCCACGAATTCTCAAAAAGATCCCATACTGGGTGATCATCATCGACGAGCTCGCCGACCTCATGATGGCCGCGCCGTTCGAAGTGGAAAAACTGTTGTGCCGACTTGCCCAGCTCGCTCGAGCGACCGGCATCCACCTAGTAGTCGCTACTCAACGACCGTCCGTCGACGTGGTTACGGGGCTGATTAAGGCGAACTTCCCCACGCGCATCGCCTTCGCTGTGACCTCGCAGATCGACTCGCGCACCATTCTCGATATGGGAGGCGCAGAGAAGTTGCTTGGTCGCGGCGACATGCTTTTCATGCCTACCGACGTCGCCAAGCCGATCCGCATCCAGGGCGTCTACGTTTCCGATCCGGAAGTGGAGCGGTTGGTCGAGTTCTGGAAGGACGATCGTTTCCGCGCATTGGCCCCAGAGAGCGCCGATGCGTTGCTCGAACAGGCGTTGATCGACCAGCACGGCGGTGAGGTGGATGTCGAGGTTGATGCGGAAGACCCCATCATCGAGCGTGCGAGAGCGCTCGCCGCGCAGCACCAACGCGTCTCACCCTCGCTCTTTCAGCGGCGCCTGCGCATCGGTTATCTGAAGGCGGCAAGACTCATTGAACTGCTCGAAGAAGAGGGCATGATTGGCCCACGTGAAGAGGGCGAATCCCGCCGTGTGATTGCGCATCCAACGGAAGAAGAGCTGCCTTGGTAAACTGGCAAACGTGAAGAGCCTGAAGAGTCTTCTGCGACGTTCCGAAGTGCCCGAGGAGGCACCCCGTGAGCCGCTGCATGAACACTGCCTTTCTTGCGGCGCCGACCTCGAAGGGTCACGTTCGTACGAACGCTACCGAGTCTGTCATTCGTGCGGATTTCACTTCCACCTCAGCGCCCGTGAGCGCCTTGCATCTTTGCTGGACGCTGGATCGTTCCACGAGGATGACCGCGGAGTCACGGCGATGGACCCGATCTCGTTCCACGGCAAACAGTCTTACCGGTCGAGAATCATCAACGCGCAGCGCCGCACCGGCCTCACCGAGTCGGCACTCACCGGAACCGGCTCGATTCTTGGCCGGGACATCGTCATCGCCGTTCT
>JBDUAL010000147.1:0-5148 GCA_040004685.1 Anaerolineaceae bacterium
CCCACCACCAGCCGCCTCGTAACGGTCAAGGAGTTTCGCGTGTTCCTCCAGGACGCCGTCGAAACGGGTTGCATCGTCGAGCACCGCCGGGTCAGCCATCTGCGCCTCGCAGCGGGCGATCGCCTCATCGATGGCAGCCAGGTCCCCGCTTGCCGCCAGTAGTTCATCGAACGCGCTGCGTCCGGGCTGGCCGCTGAATTCCTGGGGGAGATACGCCACCCGGGCGCCGCGCTTGAAAGTGACCGTGCCGGAATCCGGCGAATCGTCCCCGGCGAGGGTGCGCAAGAGCGTGCTCTTTCCCGCGCCGCTGGGGCCGACCAAGCCGATCTTCTCGCCATCCTGGAGGGACCACGAAAGACCGCGAAAGATCGTGCGGCCGCCATGGATGCGGGAGACGTCGTTGAGGTCAGCGATAATCACGGCTGCTCATTGTGAGGGAGTGGGAGTGCTGGGGCGATCCTGCGGGAATCGAACCGCCGAAACACTGAAGGCGTCAGCCTCGATTCGAGCGTCCGCGCCCTGCCGAAGACCCTTAGTTGGTCAGGAAGGTCGGCCACACGCAGTTGGGACACTTTCGCAAGGCCAACCGCCAGAGCGTGTTATCGCGAATGCACCACTGGCACGCTATGCTCCGGTTCGACAGCTTCGTGTTGTCGAAATTCCTATTGGAGTATTCAGTCATGTATATCGGCGGCGGGGCAGTCCTCCTCATCATCGTCATCATCCTGCTCATCATCCTGCTCTAATGGGAGACGCATCAGCAGACATCCAACACTCCGACTTACTGGGGAACGTTTTGTCCCGCATTTCTGGCGCGACCCCGTCGACAGTGACTGGCGAGGCCGGAGGCGGAGCGGTGCGGGTCACGCTCCAGGGCCTCCAACGCGTGGAATCGGTGACGATCTCCGAGGAGGCGCGCAACGACGCAAGCATCCTCGAAGACCTCGTGGCAGCGGCGATCAATGATGCACTGGAGCGGGCAAGGGCGGCTACGCAGGAGGCAGCCCTTGGGCTGTTCAAGCAACTGAGCCAGGAATGAGCGGTCGAAAGCTGGGCAGCTGAATGCTCGGCTCGCTGCGTGGCCTGGCGCTCGGTCTCACGCTCTCGGTGTTGAACCTGGCGGGCGCGTTCCTGACGCTGCTCGCCCTGGGCGGCCTTGGTGCTTGGACCGGTACACAGTTCATCGGCTTATTTGGGCTGCTGGAAGTCGCAACAGGTGCGGCGTTCGTGGTCGGGCCGAATGTTTGGCGATTGCCGGTGGCGGCGGCAGAGTTGGAGCCCGGGACGCGGGTGCGGTTCGCTGCCTCGACGATCCTGATCCCGCATTGGGCCGGGGGGATGAAATCGATCGCCGGCTTCGCGCTCGTCGGCTGGGCCGCAGCCCACGAAGGCGTCGCTTTGGGCACCGCTGGCGCGATCCTCATCGTTGTCTCCGTGTGCGCGATTTCGATTGCCGTTTCGATGTTATTCGCCAGGATTGGCTGCGCCCGACCCAACCTCGATGTCTTCCAGATTTCGATCAAGCGGCCGGGGCACAAGGCGATCGAACTGCCCGGCATGAGCATCGGCGCATCGTTCGTGCAGACTCTCCTCAATATCATGACGTTCCCGACCATCAAACTCATGAGCCCTTCGAGCCTTTACTCGCCGGAACTCAGTCCTTCGCCGAAGCTGCTGGCGGTGCTGGGGTTGGTTGCCCTGGTGATGACTGCGGCAGCGTTCGCCGTGTGGTCTGATCGGCTGGCGTGGCGTGCAACGCGGCCCCAGCAACGCGAAGCGGAAGACGCGTTCAGCGAGGCCTGAGGGGCGCCGAAGCGGCGCGGCACACTCCCTCGCGTCTCCCGTCTCGCCTTTAGCGTCTACGCCAATCCGCTACACTTAGCACGTGACTGCTCTCATCTCGGTTGTGCGCGAACGCGCGGCGCTGGCGCGGGCTGCTTCAAAGCGACTCGCCAGCCTCTCGACGGGCGCGAAAAACGCTGCCCTGCTGCGCATCGCCGAACTGCTGGAGACGCGCCAGGGGCCGATCCTCGAAGCGAACGCGCGCGACCTCGCGGACGGCCGGGACGCGGGCCTCGACGCCTACTTCCTCGAACGGCTCGCTCTCAGCCCCGAGCGGCTCCGTGGCATCGCCGCCGATACCCGCAACGTTGCACTACTGCCAGACCCGGTGGGTGAGGTTTTTGATTCGCGGACGCTGCCGAACGGGCTCATGATCGCGCGCCGCCGTGTGCCGCTCGGCGTTATCGCCGCTATCTACGAATCGCGCCCCAACGTCACGATCGACATCGCCGCGCTCGCCCTGAAGAGCGGCAACGCCAGCCTTTTGCGCGGCGGCAAAGAGGCCCGCTCCAGCAACGCCGCCCTCGGAGACCTCATCCGCGAAGCGCTGGCGGGCAGCGATGTGCCGGACGATGCCGTCCAGGTGGTCAGCGACCCCGACCGCGCGCACGTCGATGAGCTGCTCAAGTCGCACGACTTGATCGACCTCGTGGTTCCGCGGGGCGGCGCCGGCCTGATCAGCTACGTGCGCGAACACGCGACGATGCCGGTAGTCGCGCACGGAGATGCCATTGTGCAGATTTATGTCGACTACGAGGCTGACCTTGCCATGGCGCTAGGCGTGGTGGACAACGCCAAGACCCGCCGCTACAGCATTTGCAACGCGGTTGATACCGTCCTTATACACGCGCAGATTGCGCCGGCGTTCCTCGATCGGCTGGCCGATCACTGGGGGAACCGCGTCACGTTCCTCGCGGACGCCCGTGCCGCCGCCCTGCTTTCGAAAGAGCGCCACCCGAGCATCGTGGTAGAACGCGCCTCGGAAACGGATTGGACAACCGAGCACCTCGCGATGCGCGTGGGCGTGCGCATCGTTGATTCGCTCGAAGAAGCGATGGCCCACATCGAACGCTTCGGCAGCCATCACAGCGACGCAATCGTGACCGAAAGCTACACACGAGCCAACCAGTTCGTGGACCAAGTTGATTCGGCGGCGGTCTACGTTAACGCCAGCACCCAGTTCACGGACGGAGCAGAGTTTGGACTGGGCGCCGAAGTGGGCATTTCCACCCAGAAGATGCATGCTCGTGGGCCGATGGGGCTGCGCGAGCTCACCAGCTATAAATGGACCATATTCGGCAAAGGACAGGTACGGCCAAAATGATCGAGTTCGAACGGGAATCGCGGACACCACATTCAGAGTCGTACACCATCCTGGAGGATGGCGGCATCTGTGGGCGTATTGATATCCACTACCAGGGCACTAACGTGCATGCCACGCTCTGCACCACCGCCGACGCCAACGAGGAACGCATCCAACAGCTGATCGATGCCGCCGATGAACGCCTCGTGATGACCTCGGACCCCTACCGCGAAGACTTCATCGTGGCCGTCTGGCGCGGCTCACCAGCGGGCGTCTACAGCGATAGCGATGCGGATGACGACGAAGAAGAGGGCGATACCTTTCGCCTGAACTAACCGCTGAGAGGGTAGAGTCGTTGGATGGCGCGGAAAGAGAACGGCCCGCGCCGAACAGCCATTGACTGACCAAATGAAGATGCGCATCGCCCAGGTTTCAGCACACACCAGCCCGTTGGCGCCCCTCGGCGGCCGCGAAACGGGCGGGATGAACGTTTACGTGCTCGAACTTTCGCGCGAGCTGGCGCGGCTGGGCTTCGAAATCGATATCTTCACGCGCCGTGATGCAGACCTGCCGCGCGTTGAACAGATCGCCGAAAACCTGCGAATCGTGCGCGTCAGTGCCGGCCCGCCCGAACCGATCGACAAGGAGGCGATCGCCGACTACCTGCCGGACTTCGCGCGCGATATGAGGCGGTTTGTGCACGAAGACGGGCGCGGTTACAACGCAATTCACAGCCACTACTGGCAAAGCGGCTGGGCCGGCGGCCACCTCGCGCGTGAACTGGACGTGCCCCACATCGTCATGTTCCACACTCTCGGCGAGGTGAAGAATCGCGCGCGCTTCGGCGAACAGGAGCCACGTAAGCGCATTCGCCACGAACGCCAGATCGCGCGCCGCGCCTCGGCGATCGTCACGGCTAGCGACCACGAACGCGAACTGCTCCAGCGCTACTACGGGGCTGACGGCAAGAAGATGCACACGATCCCCTGCGGTGTGGACGTTGACCTGTTCCAGCCGCGGGACCGCTCGGCGGCGCGCCAGCGGTTGGGCCTGCCCGCGGAGGGCCCGGTGCTGCTCTGGGTAGGCCGTCTGGAGAAGTTGAAGGGCGTGGACATCCTGATCAGCGCCGTTGCTCAGCTGGATGAACGCGATTTCACGCTCCTCATCGTTGGCGGGGACGAACGCGCCGCCGAACTGAAAGAGGAGCTTCGGGCCCAGGCTGAAGCCGCCGGCGTGGCCTCGAATATCCGCTTCGCGGGCGCCGTGGCGCACGATGACTTGCCCGCCTACTACAGCGCCGCCGATGTCTGCGTGGTGCCGAGCTACTACGAAAGCTTCGGGCTGGTGGCTGTCGAATCGATGGCTTGCGGAACGCCGGTCGTTGCGTCGCGCGTGGGCGGACTTGTCTCCACCGTGACGGACGGCGTGAGCGGCTACCTTATCCCGTGGCGCTGCCCGGAACCGTTCGCCGAAAAGCTTGAGGTGCTGCTCAACAACCGCGAACTGCGGGCGAACTTCAGCCGCGCCGCCCAGCGATCCATGCAACGCTTCGCCTGGGATCGTGTGGGAATGCAGATGGCCGCGCTCTACGAACAGGTGGTAGCCGAACACCGCGCCCGCGCCTCTTCAGGCAATGAGGGCGCGGGCAGTGAGGCGCGGACTGCGGCAACAGCCGGTAGAGCACTGGGCTAAGCCGCCTCGCCGCCGGCCCGTTGTTTTCGAGGCTGCTTCGTGTAAAGGTGACCGAGGCCCAATCCGGAGAAGCCGCGCTGACGATGGGACGGCCGCAAGGCATGCTGATGAGGCTGAACCGTGACTGAGCCCGGCCGCCGCAAGCCCCGTAACGATGCCTTCGCGCGGTGGCCGCGTTGGCGCGCTGTTCAGCGTTTTCGCGAATCGTTTCAGCTCGCCCTCCTCTTCCCGGCAATCTGGCTGGGCTACAGCATTGAGGTGCGCGGGCGCCATCACCTCGCGCAGGTCGAACAGCCCTGCCTGGTGATCAG
>JBDUAL010000148.1:0-5128 GCA_040004685.1 Anaerolineaceae bacterium
AAGCGCCAACACGCGTCACCTTAAAGAAGTCTGCGAAGAGCAGGGTAACCGGGCCTACCACATCGAAGGTCCTGACGAGCTCCAAGCTGCATGGTTCACCGGCGCCCAACGCATCGGCCTGACCGCGGGCGCCTCCACCCCCGACTACTCGATCGACGAAGTCGAAGCGCGTATCCGCGAACTCGTCCCGGGATGAGTCGCCCCCCGTCCCCGGGGGTCATCTCCGGCGTCCGTGCTGGTTCTCTCGCCGACGAGGCCGGCCTCGAAGCGGGCGACGCGATCCTCACCGTCGCCGGGCACGTCCTCCGAGACGTCGTCGATCTGCAGTTCTACCAGGCTGAAAACGAGGTTGAAGTCCTCGTTCGCAAGGCGAACGGGCTGGATGAACTGCTTCTCTTTGAGAAAGAGATCGATGAAGACCTCGGCCTAGAATTCGAACACGCCACCTGGGACGATGTCACGCTTTGCAACAACAACTGCTTCTTTTGCTTCCTCAAGGGCCTCCCAAAGGGCATGCGCAAGACGCTCTACATGAAGGATGACGACTACCGCCTCAGCTTCCTCCACGGCAACTTCGTCACTCTCACGAACCTCACAGACGACGACTGGAGCCGCCTCGAAGAGCAGCGCTTGAGTCCGTTGAACGTCTCCGTCCACGCCACGGATCTCGCCCTTCGCCGCAAGATGCTCGCGAACTCGACCGCACCGGACGTCGTCGAACAACTCAAGCGGATGGGTGACCTTGGCCTCCAGGCGCACACGCAAATCGTCCTCTGCCCCGGCGTGAACGACGGCGCGAATCTTGAGCTGTCAGTGCGCGAACTCGTGGCCCTCTACCCCACAGTGCAGACCGTCTCCGTCGTGCCAGTGGGCGCCAGCCCCAAGCTCGAAGACTGGTCGCTCAACCGTGACGGCATCGAGCTGGTGCGCCCAACGCCGGAGTACGCCCGCGAAATCGTCCGCCTTCTGCGGCCAATCCAGACGGAATGCCGAGCGCAGCACGGCGCCACCATCGTCCAGTGCAGCGACGAGTACTACATCACCTCGGGTGAAACAGTCCCCTCGGCCAGGGAGTACGACCGTTTCCCCCAGTACGAAAACGGCATAGGCATGGTGCGCACCATGATGGATGACTGGGCCCGAACGCGGCGCCGCCTAAGATCCTCCGGACAGCGGTACTCCGGCCGTCACCTGGTGATCGCGACCGCAACACTGATCGCCCCGACCCTCACCCGCGTGGCTACCGAAATGAGCGAGTTGACCGGCGCCCTGATTGAAGTCCATGCCGTCACGAACACCGTGTTTGGTGAACGCGTGAACATCAGCGGCCTGCTCTGTGGCGGCGACTACGTTCGCGAACTCCGCCAGTTCCGGCCAGACTGCTTCGTCCTCCCCCGTCCGAGCCTCGATTACTTCGGCCAAAAGTTTCTCGACAGCCTGACAGTCGACGAGGTTGAGGCTCGGCTCGGAGCGCCCCTCACGTTCGCCAGCCAGTGGAGCGAAGTGCTGGACATTCTCGATCGGGGGCCACGGCGGCCCACCACCAACGACGCCACGAACGGCGCTTTCTGGAGCGAAGAGCGCGCCAGCCTGCCCAAAAATGCCGCCTGGTGACCTAACCGCGTGCTAAAATGCACGCATGACCACGACCCCGCGTCTCCTGATGACTGAGGAGGAGTTCCTCGCGAAGTACGCCGACGAACTGCCGTCGTACGAGTTTGTGAACGGCGAGGTCACCCAAAAGCCAATGACGAAACGATCCCATTCAGCCATTGCCCGCCGAATTTCAGCTCGCATCGACTCCTACATCGAACGAGCTGGAGGCGCCGGGGGCCCCGAACCGACGGTTGATCTTAGTACGCCTGGCTCGCGCAGATTCCGGGTTCCAGATGTCGCCTACTGGACTCGCGCGAAAGACACTGGGGCAGCGATCCTTGGCGCTCCTACGCTCTCAGTCGAGATCATCTCCGAAGGGCAAACGCTCAGGGAGCTCCGGGAAAAGTGTCGCCTCTTTCAGGCGGCGGGCACCGATATCTGTTGGCTGGTTGACCCCGATCGCCGAACCGTGGAAGTCTTCGACGACACGCATGACGGCGAAGTGCTCGCCGCGCCCGCAGTCCTTGAATCGCCCCACATGCCCGACTTTCGATTGGCGCTGGACGATCTTTTCTCCGTGCTGAACAGTTGACCCTCGCCGCGCGCAACGCCCCACCTTCCCGCCCGATAGAATCCCCCAATGCCCCGCATTCGCGTTGAACCCATCGGCATCGAAGTCAACTCTCCGCGCGGCGAAACGGTGTTGGACGCCGTCTCCGCCCACGGCTTCTATTGGCCGGTGGGGTGCGCGAAGAACGGAGAATGTACAAACTGCGCGATGGAAGTCGTTTCGGGCGTCGGCCGGCTGAGCGCCATGGGTCGTTACGAACGCAAGAACCTCGTTCGCCAGCGCGGCCAACATGCCATCGAAGATCCTCGCCTTCGCCTCGCCTGCCAGGCGCGGGTTGAGGGCGATATTGTAGTGTTCAAACGGGGCGTTTCGCCCGGCTAACATGGAGGCGCGTTGTGCCCTACATCATCACTGAGCCTTGCATCGGCGTGAAAGACGCCTCCTGCGTGGATGTCTGTCCGGTGGATTGCATCCATACGACCGATGACTCACCTCAGTACTACATCAACCCAGACCAATGCATCGACTGCGCCGCCTGCGAACTCGCCTGCCCGGTCAGCGCCATTCACGATGAAAACGACCTCACCGAAGACAACCGTCAGTTCGTAAAAATCAACGCGGCATTCTTCGCCTAACAAACAACGTGCCGGGCGGCAAGCCCGGGGAGTGTAATTCGTGGAACTCGCCCAACTCGAAGCGTTCCTCCAGGTCGCGCACCACCGATCGTTCAGCCGCGCCGCAGAGGCGCTGTTCCTGACACAGCCATCGGTCACCGCCCGCATCCAGTCACTCGAACGCGAGATCGGCGAACGTCTCTTCGAACGCACCGGCCGCAGCGTCACCCTGACGGACGCCGGCGACGCCTTCATGCCTCACGCCCAGCGCGCGCTCACCGCCGTCCAGGAGGGCACCGACGCCATCGAAGCGGTTCGTCACGGCGACATTGGGAGCATCCGCATTGGCGCCAGCGACACGATAGCGACCTACGTCCTCCCCGGCATCCTTAAGCAGTTTCGCGAAACTCGCCCACGAGTCCATGTCCACCTGACGACCGGCCAGACCGAGGGGATCGTTGAAAAGCTCCTTGCCGGCGAGACCCACCTAGCGGTTTCACGCCTCACGCAACACCCGGAGATCGAATCCCTGCACCTGTACAACGATGACCTCGCGCTGGTCTGCTCACCGTCCCACCCATTCGCCAGCCGGGGCTGGGTCACGATCGCCGAAGCAGGAAGAGAACCGTTCCTCTTTTTCCAACGGACATCTAGCTACCACAGCCTCGTATACTCCATGTTTCTCCGTGCCGGCGTCGTCCCGGAGTCGGTCATGGAGCTGGACTCGATGGAAACCACTAAACACATGGTTGAAGCCGGCCTGGGAATCGCAATTCTCCCCGTCGTGTCGGTGGAACGGGAAGTCCAGGCTGGACAACTTGCTCGCGTTGAAATCCGCGATATGGAGCAACCTGCCCAGCGAGAAGTCGGCGTCCACGTCGTGCGCAACCGCGTCCTCGCTCCCCCGATTCGCGATTTCCTCCGCGTCCTGACAGGCGAGTTCGGAATCGCTAACCCGTTCGACAGCCGCCGCACCGAACGCTGAGCCACCTGGCCAACAGGGATCCGCTAATGGCTCGTGGACGGCCGGCTACCCGCCGCGTGTCTCAGACTCTGCTGCCTTGCTATGCTCTTGGTGTGACCTTCGAAGAGATCGTAGAACTCGCCGCCGCTCGCAAACAGGAGATGCCTCCCGGCAAGGGCACCACCGCCCTGTTTGAAGGCGGAGCGCACGCGATTGGCAAGAAGCTCGTCGAAGAGGCGGCCGAAAGCTGGATGGCGGCCCGCTACGAGGACGACCCGAACGTCGCCCTCGAACTCTCGCAGGTGCTCTACTACGTCGCCTGCATGATGGCCGAACGGCGCATCGCGCTCTCTGAGGTCTACGCCCGGCTATGATCAAAGTCGCACTCCCCAACAAAGGCCAGCTCTTCGAGCCCACCGTTGAACTCCTCACTTCCTGCGGCTACAAGGTGAGCAAGTCGCCCAAAAGCCTCAGCAGCCTCGACCCTGAGAACAATGTGGAGTTCTACTTCCTCCGACCTGGCGACATCCCGCTTTATGTCAGTAGCGGAGTCCTCGATGCGGGCATCACCGGAAAGGATTTCGCCGCCGAGAAAGGCGAGCCCTCCGAACCGCTGCTGGACCTCAACTACGGCTACTCCAAGCTCTGCGCCGCAGTTCCCGAGGATTCGCCACACCGCACGCTTGAAGCCATTACCCTCCTCCGCATCGCGACGTCGTTTCCCACCATCACCCGTCGCTTCTTCGCCGGATGCGCACTCGAAATCGCCGAACTCGAAGGTGCAGTCGAGATCTCCGTCCGCCTTGGCATCGCCGATGCAGTCGTCGATGTCGTGGAAACCGGCAGCACGCTCGAGCAGGCTGGCCTGCGCATCGTAGGCGAGCCTCTGTTTCGTTCGAATGCCGGATTCTTCGCCCAGCCAGGGCACGAAGATCATGAGGACGTGCGCACCATGCGCAGCCGCCTCGAAGGGCGGCTTGTCGCCTACGAGTACCGCATGGTCGAGTACGACTGCCCGGCAGGGCTCGTAGACATCGCCACCAAAATCACCCCCGGCATCGAATCTCCTACCATCACCGCCCTTCAGAAAGACGGCTGGCTCTCCGTGAAGGCAATGGTCAAAGCGAACCGGGCAAACCAGATCATGGACGAGCTCTCACGCGCAGGTTGCAAAGGCATTCTCCTCACGACGATCGAAAGCGCCCGCATCTAGCTTCAGCCCGCGCCACTTCGCGCCCGCGTACAATCCTCGCTCATGACCGCCTTCACACTCACCGGTGCGCAGATCTGGGATGGCCTCGACGACAACCCAATCGCCGCTTCGCTCGCGCTCCACGACGACCTGATTACGTCCGTCGACTCGCCCCCCTCAAGCGGCGACGG
>JBDUAL010000149.1:0-5127 GCA_040004685.1 Anaerolineaceae bacterium
GAAGCCGCGGCTGGAAGACATCGTCTTGCGGGCCCCGCGGGTCACAGCGCCACCGGCGTTAACTGCTATCTGCAGCACCACGGCCCACGACCGTGCCTCCCATGCCTACGGCAAGAGCTTCCGTGACACCGTCCGCGCGTTTCGCGGTGAGTTCCCGAACCCGCCAGACATCGTCGCGTACCCCGAAACCGAGGCGGACGTGCTCGCGCTGCTGGAATGGTGCGGAGGGACGAACATCGTCGCCGTTCCGTTCGGCGGCGGCTCCTCGGTGGTTGGTGGCGTCGAACCGCCTCACGGCGACCGTCCGGTGGCCAGCATCGACCTGCTCAAGCTGGACAAGGTGCTTGAGATTGACCCCGTTTCGCGGGCTGCTCGGATCCAGGGCGGGACGTACGGGCCAGCGCTGGAGGACCAGCTGCGGCCTCACGGATTCACGTTGCGACACTTTCCCCAGAGTTTTGAGTACTCAACGCTAGGCGGCTGGATTGTCACCCGATCGGGTGGGCATTACGCCACGAACCAGACGCACATCGATGACTTCGTGGAGTCGGTGCGGATGATCACGCCGCGTGGCGCGTGGGACTCGCGGCGTCTGCCGGGAAGCGGCGCTGGGCCCAGCCCGGACCGCCTCGCCGTGGGGAGCGAAGGGATCCTTGGCATCGTCACGGAGGCGTGGATGAAGATCCAGGCACGTCCCCGCTTTCGCGCCTCAGCCGGCGTGACGTTCGATACGTTTGAGGCTGGCTACGAAGCTGCGCGTCAGGTTGTGCAGGCGAAGCTCTGGCCGGCGAACTGTCGCCTCCTCGATCCCACGGAGGCAGGTTCGGCGGCGGGCCTGGAGGGCACTGAAGCGCTGCTCATCATCGCCTTCGAATCGGCCGAAGTGCCGCAGGACTCAATGATCCGCGAGGCCGTCCGAATCGCCCGCGAAGCCGGGGGCCGCGTGGCCGAGGGCGCGATCAAAATCGCCGATGGGGCTGACGAGGAGGTCGGCCGCCAGGGGGCGGTCGGCGCGTGGCGCAACTCTTTCGTGCGCGCGCCCTACGGTCGCAACACTACGGCGGGCATGGGGATCATCGGCGACACCTTCGAGACCGCCATCACGTGGGACCGCTGGCCGGAGTTCGACCGGACGATCCGGGCGGCCGTGACCGATGCCCTCCAGCGCGTCTGCGGCGGAGGCACGCTGAGTTGCCGCTTCACCCACGTCTACACCGATGGTCCGGCGCCGTACTACACCTTCAACGGGCTCGGGAAACCGGGCGCGGAACTGGAGATGTGGCAGGCGATCAAGAACGCCGCGTCTGACGCCGTGATCGCCGGTGGAGGAACGATCACTCACCACCACGCCGTTGGCCGCGACCACCGGCCCTGGTACGACAAGCAGCGCCCGCCGCTTTTCACAGACGCGTTGCGCGCCGCGAAGAAGGCCGTTGACCCCGCCGGTATCCTTAACCCCGGCGTGCTTATCGACCCGTAAACGGCTTCGCATGCAAGACTGGAGGACGCGCTTCGGGCACGCAGAGCGTGCGATGGTTGCGTCCGCCAGAGGAGCCTTGATGGAGAACCCCGCCGACGCATCTGCCACCGTAAAACCCGCGCGCCAGAAGCGGTGGGGAGTGAAGACGTGGGTCATCTTCCTCTCGATCATGCTGCCCGTGCTCGCTGGCGGCGGGTGGATGGCGGTCGCCGCCGAGCGCCAGACGACGGAGGACTCGGCGCTGGCCGCACTGGCACGCTCCAATGCAGGCGCCGCAGTACAGGTGTTCACCGGTGCGAAGCACACCGTTTACCAATCGGTGTCACCGCTCCCGAGCGCATCTGCTCCACGGCCCGATGGCAAGCCGACGCTGGTCTGGTTTACGACGAGCAACTGCAGCGACTGCGGGCGGATGGACTCGTTCGCCCACCAAAGCGCAGCGGAGTTGGCAGGGCGCATGGCGTTCGTCGAAAAGGCCGCCGACCGCGACGTCTCAGCCGCGCGTTACGGCGTGACCGACACACCCACGTTCGTGCTGATCGATGCCCGTGGCGAGGAGATCGCCCGTTTTGGTTTTCAGGCGACGAGGCAGCAGTTCGCGGCGACGGTCGGAGAGTTGCTTCAGAACGCGGGCCGTTAGGCGAGGGGCGGGGAAAGACAGACAGCCGTTTCCGGAATCGCGTGCACGTGCTACGCTCCGGGCTTGGAACAGTGGACATTTCTGACCAACCACGCACACGTCCTGCTGTGCATCTCGCACGACCAGAACACCCGCCTGCGAGACGTCGCTGAGCGCGTTGGAATCACCGAGCGCGCCGCCCAACGCATCGTCGCCGACCTGGTAGACGGCGGCTACCTTTCGCGCACACGAGTGGGCCGCCGAAACGCCTACCAGGTTCACTCTGATCTGCCGCTCCGCCACCCGATCGAGCAGAAGAACGACATTGGATCGCTGCTGGGGGTGCTGATGGATGGGGATGGGACGGCGAGAGCGCAGAAAGGGGCCTGAATGACGCAGCCAAGCGTTGGAATCATCATGGGGAGCGATTCGGATCTGCCGCTGATGCGGGAAGCGTTCGACGCACTCGCCGAGTTCGGGATTGTGGCCGAGGTGCGCGTACTTTCGGCGCACCGCACGCCGGATGACGCGCTCAACTACGCGCGGACGGCGGTGGCGCGTGGGATCAAGCTCATCATCGCGGGCGCGGGCGGGGCCGCCCATCTGCCGGGCGTGCTCGCCTCTTCCACGCCGCTGCCGGTAATCGGCGTGCCGGTGCCGCTGAAGGTGCTGGACGGCATGGATTCGTTGCTCTCGATAGTGCAGATGCCTTCAGGCGTGCCGGTCGCGTGCGTGGGCGTAGGCGCGGCGCGAAACGCCGGCCTGCTCGCCGCGCGCATCCTCGCCGTCGCCGACCCGGCGCTGCGCGAACAGGTGGAACGCTTCCAGGAGCGGCTGGCTGAAGGCGCGCGCGCGAAGGACGCGAAGGTACGGGCCGAATTCGAGCAGACCAGTTGACGCCGTGACCGGATTGATCGAGAAGGACGAACTGATCCGCTACGTTGGCAGGGTCCACGCGCGCACTCATGAGGCACTGGTCCTGCTCGATGACGCTGCGCTGGGTTGGCGGCCGTCTGCCGCGGAGTTCAGCGCAGGCGAACTCGTGCTGCACATCATCAACGCTCGGCTGATGAACCTCGAAGCCCTCCAGCAGAAGCACCAACGTTACCGCGGCCACAACCTGTCCGCTGCCGCGACCGCGCACGACCTCCAGAAGCTGAGCCTGCGCAGCGGCAAGAAGGTGGTCGCGGGCCTCGTTGACGCAGATTTCGGCGTCCCCGTGCCAAACACCGGGACGGGTTCTTCGCCTGCCTGGCAGCGGGTTGTGGGAGGGCTGATCGAACACGAAGTGCACCACCGCAGCCAGCTTTGCAGCTACCTCACGGGAATGGGCATCGAGGCGCCGCCGCTCTACGGGCTGCACGTCGAGACGCTGCCCAAGTAGATCACGTCGTTAGAAAGGTATCCCCTTCAGATTCATCGTCCCCTTGAGTGCTGCGATCTCACCCGCGTGGAAGGAGACGTGGTTGAGGGCGATGACGCCAACAGCGAGCAGCCCCTTCATCGGACGGCTGGTGCCCATGTCCACGTCGCGATCCATCGATTCGGCCGAAAAATCGGCGACGGCGGACTCTGTACGTGCGAATACGGCAAGCGCGTACTCCATAAAAGGCGCCAGCTCGAGCTTCACTCCGCGAGCCCACTCTTCGGTCACGAACGGGCCGGTCGGCGCGGCAAGGCCGATCTTCTGCTCGAAACCGTTGGCGGCGTAGAGCAGCGGCTCGCCCATGGCCTGGCTGATCAGCCAATCCTCATCCAGCACCACGTGCGCGAGAGTCGCGCCGATGGAGTTTGCCGTGCCCGGCGGTTGCACGGTCACCATCTCCTGCGGCAGGCCACCAAGCGCCGAGTTCAGGATCCGGTGTGCCCCGGTGATCTGCTCCTTGAGTAGTGATCGTGCGTCCATACGGGCTCCTTTGTGACACGGGAGGTTAACACACCTTTCCCGCTGCGAGTCGCTTTATGACTTTGATAGCCCAACCGGCGTACGGTTCATCAAATGACGACTGGAACCACAGCGCCGCGCTATGCCTTCGAGCGAGAACTTGGGCAAGGCGGGTTCGGCAGTGTCGTGCTCGCCACAGACTCCCTCCTCGGGCGTCGCGTCGCTTTGAAGTCGCTTCGCGGAGGCGATAGCCGGGCGTTAGCCAGCGAGGCGCGAGTCCTCGCCGGACTGCGGCACCCAAACATCGTGCAGGCCTACGACTTCACCAGGATCGACGGCGAACCCTACCTCGTGCTCGAATTCGTGGACGGCCGTTCGTTGCGAGAACTGCTCGAAGCCGGCCCCCCGGAGCCAGACGAAGCGGTGCGCTACACGCTCGCCATCGCGGGGGCGCTTGCGTACGCGCACGGGCAGGGCGTGATCCACAACGATGTGAAGCCGGAGAACGTCCTCATCGCGGCGAACCGTGAGGCGCTGCTGACCGATTTTGGCGTGGCGAGCTCGCCACTGGCAGCCACGCTCCTGCCGGGCGAAGCCGACTCGATCGCGGGCTCGCTGCCCTACATCGCCCCGGAGGTTATCCAAGGCGTTCCGCCGGGCCCGCAATCCGACCTCTATGCACTGGCCGCAACGCTCTACGAGATGCTCTCCGGCGCGCCGCCGTTCGCGGGCGTGGGAGCGGCGGGGATGGCGCAGCGACTCGCCGGACCGCCGCCGCGACTGACCATCGCCGAAACGCGAATGAGCGGGCTCCCGGACATCCTCGAACGCGCCCTAGCGACTCTGCCTTCGGACCGCTACCCCGACGCGAACGCCTTCGCCGCAGCCCTCCGTGCTGCATCAGCGCCAATGAAGCGGCCCATAGTACTTACTGCTCCCCTCGTTCGTTCGGCACGGCCGCTTCGTTCGCTACGAAGCCGGCGGATCGCGCTTGGCGCGGTCATCACGGTTCTAGGATTGGCGGTCCTCGGCGCGGCGTCTGCGCTCGCCATTCGGTGGTCAGACGATGCGGGGACAAGCAGCAGCAGTACCGTCGGCGGATTGGCGGTGGGCACACCGGACGCCGGCGCCGAAGCGAGCGCC
>JBDUAL010000150.1:0-5085 GCA_040004685.1 Anaerolineaceae bacterium
CTGCCCAGGGGTGAATCTCCTTAGGCATTGGCGGCCTCCTTTCGGCGGCCGCGGGAAGGCTTCAGGTTCTCGCCGCCCCAGAGCGCTTCGCATTTGCGAAGCGCTTCTTCGGACATGACCAGGCGGTGCGCGTTCACCAGGTCAACAACGTTCAGGTACTGCGCAGGTAACGCCCTGGCAATATCGATGTTCCGGGCCGACCGCATCAGTACTGCCTCGTATTCGCCGCTGATGACCAGCGCACGCCGGTTCACGCCCAGCGCATCGAGGGCCATCTGAACACCCTTCGTCTTGGTGTCATCGCTGGCGAGCCCGTCAACGACGAGGAGGGTGCCGCCGGCCGCGTGACTACTCAGCGCGGAGCGAAGCGCGAGTCGTTTCATCTGGCGCGGCAGGTCTTTCGCGAAGCTGTGCGAGTGCGGCCCGTGCGCAACACCACCACCAACGCGGTGGGAGGCGCGAATGCCACCCTGGCGAGCAGCGCCAAGACCCTTCTGCTTTCGAATCTTGAACGTCGAACCGCGAACGTCGCCGCGACCCTTCGTATTGGCATTCCCGGCGCGGCGGTTCGCCATTTGGGCGACGTACGCCTGGTGAAGCACTGAGCGATTCGGCTCGATGCCAAACACTTCATCAGCAACATCGATTGTCCGAAGTTCCTTGCCAGCGGTATCGACGACGCTCAACTTCATTTCGATACCCTCTTCGCGTGACGAATACGAACGAGGCCGCCGATTGGCCCGGGAACGGAACCAGCGACGAAGATGACGCCCTTCTCTTCGTTCCGAGTGACCACATCCAGGTTACGGACGGTGACGCGCTCGTGGCCCATATGACCAGCCATTCGGGTGCCCTTGAAGACACGGCCGGGAGTGGTGCCCGAACCAATCGAACCTGGGGCGCGGTGACGGTCGCTCTGCCCGTGGGTCTTGGGACCGCCAGCGAAGTGGTGCCGCCGGACGCCACCCTGGAAGCCGCGGCCCTTGGAGGTTGCTGTCACATCCACCTTCTCGCCGGTCTCAAAAAGGTCAACGCCGAGTTGCTCGCCGAGCGTTAGGTTCGCGCCGGGCGCGATCTTGAACTCCGCGAGGTGACGCAGCTTCAGGTTGCCAGCGGCCTTGAGGTGCCCCGTCTCGGGACTATTCAATCGCTTGTCTTCCTGGAAACCAATCTGGACGGCGGTGTAGCCATCCTTCTCAGGAGTCCGCAACTGCGTCACAAAGCACGGCCCAATCTCAATGGCGGTGCAGCCGCGAAGCCGGCCTTTTTCATCGAAGACCTGAATCGTGCCGAGTTTTCGACCGAGTAATCCTTCAATCGTCATGACAGTTACAGCTTGATCTCAATGTCCACGCCGCTGGGCAGTTGCAGCCGCATCAGCGTGTCCACGGTTTTGGAGGTCGGGTCGATGATGTCGATAAGGCGCTTGTGCGTTCGGATTTCGAACTGCTCCCGTGCATCCTTGTGGATGTGCGGACCCTTCAACACACAGAACTTATCGATGGTCGTCGGAAGCGGCACGGGCCCCGCAACGGCCGCGCCGGTGCGCTCAGCAGCCTCGACAATTTGTCGAGCCGACTGATCAATAAGGCGGTGGTCGTATGCCTTCAACTTAATCCGGATCTGTTGACGTGCCATATGCCGTTTCCCTTTGTGAAGCGCCGGGCGCTCCTACGCGATAATTTTGGTGACGACGCCAGCGCCGACAGTGCGACCGCCTTCGCGAATAGCGAAGCGCAGTCCTTCTTCGATGGCAACTGGCTGAATCAGCTCAACTTCCATCAAAATGTTGTCCCCAGGCATCACCATCTCCGTGCCTTCCGGCAACTTGATGGCCCCCGTGACATCCGTCGTCCGCACGTAAAACTGCGGCCGATAGTTGTTGAAGAAGGGCGTGTGCCGCCCGCCCTCTTCCTTGCTCAACACGTACACCTGGGCACTGAACTTGGTGTGCGGCTTCACCGAACCCGGCTTCGCCAGAACCTGCCCACGCTGCACGTCGTCTCGCTCAACGCCCCGCAACAGACAACCCACGTTGTCTCCCGCGCGCCCTTCATCGAGCAGCTTCTTGAACATCTCCACGCCCGTCACCGTCGTCTTGCGCGTCTCAACAATGCCGATGATCTCGATCTCTTCGCCGGTCTTGACGATCCCGCGCTCGATCCGCCCCGTTACCACCGTGCCCCGGCCCTTGATCCCAAAGACGTCTTCCACCGGCATCAGGAACGGCTTGTCCAGCGCCCGTTCCGGCGTCGGAATGTAGGAATCGACTGCCGCCATCAGGTCAACGATGCACTTGTACTCCGGCGCATTCGGGTCCGTCGAAGTCGACTCGAGGGCCTTCAAGGCGCTTCCCCGGACGATTGGGATGTCGTCCCCCGGGAACTCCTGGCTGGTGAGCAGTTCGCGCAGCTCCATCTCCACCAGTTCCAAAAGCTCTTCGTCTTCCATCATGTCCACTTTGTTCAGAAAGACGACCAGTCCCGGCACTTCCACCTGGCGGGCAAGCAGTACGTGCTCACGTGTCTGGGGCATCGGGCCATCGGGCGCCGCTACTACCAAAATGCCGCCGTCCATCTGCGCCGCACCGGTGATCATGTTCTTGATGTAGTCCGCGTGTCCCGGGCAGTCCACGTGTGCGTAGTGACGGTTCTCCGTCTCATACTCCACGTGCGCAATCGCAATCGTGATGCCCCGCGCCCGCTCTTCCGGCGCGTTGTCGATCGAATCGAACGCTCGGAACTGCGAACCACCCTTGAGCGCTAATACTTTCGTGATCGCCGCTGTCAACGTCGTCTTGCCGTGGTCCACGTGGCCAATCGTGCCTACGTTTACGTGCGGCTTCGTTCGTTCAAATTTCGCCTTCGCCATGAATATTGCCCTCCCTTCCCTGGAACCTGTTGTTAGTTGCCGGCCTGCTTCATGAGTGTAGCCGCGACGTTTTTCGGAACTTCTTCGTAGTGGTCAAATTCCATGCTGTAACTCGCGCGGCCCTGGCTCAGCGAGCGCAGATCCGTCGAGTAACCAAACGTTTCAGCCAGCGGCACCATTGAGTGCACGATCTGGGTCTTGCCCATGGCCTCGGTATTCATAATGACCCCACGACGGCTGTTGATGTCGCCGACGACGGAGCCGAAGTAGTCCTCCGGGGCACGCACTTCGACCCGCATGATCGGCTCGAGGATGATGATTCCGGCCTTGCGAGCCGCTTCCTTGACACCAATCGAGCCGGCGTTCTTAAAGGCCATCTCCGAGGAATCGACCGCATGAATCTGCCCGTCGATCAGGCTGACTTTGACGTCAAGCACGGGGTAGCCCGCAAGGATTCCGCCTTGCAGCGCCTCCCGAGCACCGTGCATCACCGGGTTAACGTACTCCTTAGGAACGGAGCCGCCGACGGTCTTGTTTTCGAACTGGAATCCCATGCCGCGTTCAAGCGGTTCGATCTCGAGCTCCACCACGGCGTACTGGCCGCGTCCGCCGCTTTGGCGAACGAACCGCCCTTCGGCGACAGCCCGCTTGGTGATCGCTTCGCGATAGCTCACCATCGGGCGGCCAACGTTAGCAGACACTTTATGCTCGCGAAGCATGCGGTCGACGATCACTTCGAGATGTAGCTCGCCCATTCCCGAGATCAGGGTCTGTCCCGTCTCTTCGTCGAAAGTCCAGTGGAAGGTGGGGTCTTCTTCGCTCATTTTCATGAGCGAGTCGCCCATCTTGTCCTGGTCGTCTTTGCTCTTCGGCTCGAGCGCAACGCGAATAACCGGTTCGGGGAACGTGATGTTCTCGAGGATGACCGGAGCGTCCTGGCTACAGAGCGTGTCGCCGGTAAATGTCTTCTTCAACCCGACAGCGGCCGCGATGCCACCGGCGTAGATAGCATCGACCTCTTCGCGCTGATTGGCGTGCATCATCAACACGCGGCCGATTCGCTCACGTTCGCCCTTGGTAGAGTTGTAGATGTTTTCGCCAGCCTTGAGCACGCCGCTGTAGACGCGAAAGTAGGCGAGTCGACCGACGTACGGGTCGGTCACAATCTTGAAGGCGATGGCGCTCAAAGGTTCGTCGTCTCGAGCCTGCCGAACTACCTCGCCGCCATGCTTAGGATCGACGCCCTTCACGGGTGGGATATCCGCCGGACTCGGGAGGTAATCGATCACCGCGTCCAGCATCAACTGGACGCCCTTGTTCTTGAGAGCAGAGCCACAAAGCACGGGGTGCGCGAGGTTTGCCAGCGTTGCGCGACGGATCGCCGTCTTCAGCTCGTGGGCTGTAACCTCGTGCCCTTCGAGATAGCTGAGAGCGATCTGGTCGTCGACGTTGCCGATGCCTTCGACGACCTTGTCATGCGCCGCCTTGGCGTCTGCGAGAAGGTTCGCGGGAATCTCCCGGCGTTCCGGAGTGGACCCTTTGTCTCCGCCAAACCACCACCAGCACATCTCGACCAGATCGATGCAGCCATCGAACTCGGCTTCCGTGCCTACTGGAATTTGAATCGGAATAGGATTCGCACCGAGGCGATCGACCATCATGTCTACCGTCCGCCAGAAATCCGCTCCCGTACGGTCCATCTTGTTGACGAAAGCGATCCGCGGAACCCCGTATCGATCCGCCTGGCGCCAGACGGTTTCGGATTGCGGCTCGACGCCGGCGACCGAGTCGAAACAGACGACCCCGCCATCCAGGACGCGGAGGCTCCGTTCGACTTCAGCAGTAAAGTCCACGTGGCCGGGCGTATCGATGATATTAATCGAATGCTCGTTCCACTCGGCAGTCGTAGCAGCGGCCGTGATCGTGATCCCGCGCTCACGCTCCTGCTCCATCCAGTCCATGGTGGCGCTGCCCTCGTGAACCTCACCGATCTTGTAGGTTTTCCCGGTATAGAAGAGGACGCGTTCAGTCACGGTCGTCTTGCCCGCGTCAATGTGGGCAATAATCCCGATGTTCCGGATGCGTTCGATTTCAACCTGGCGAGGCATGGTACTCCTAGGACTTAGTTCAGACCGCCGTTTACCAGCGGTAGTGGACGAAAGCGCGGTTCGCTTCGGCCATGCGGTGGGTGTCGTCACGTTTCTTGATGGCGGC
>JBDUAL010000151.1:0-5085 GCA_040004685.1 Anaerolineaceae bacterium
GTGGAAGGCGTCGCAGCTCAATCCGCCGCCCATGAGTTCCGCATAGACGCGCGCCCCTCGCGCCTTCGCGCGCTCTTCGGATTCAATGACCAGCACCACGGCCCCTTCGCCAAAGACGAAGCCGTCCCGGTTGAAGTCGAACGGTCGGCTCGCACCCTCCGGGTCATCATTGTTGCGGCTGAGGGCCTTCATGTTCGCCAACGCCGCAATCGGCAGCGGGTGGAGAGCTGCTTCCGTTCCCCCCGCCAGCACGACATCGGCTCGGCCGCTGTCCAGCAGCTGCTTCGCTTCCATAAAGGAATAGAGCCCGCTCGCGCAGGCAGCCACGCTGGCCAGCGCTGGTCCTCGCAGGCCGAGATGAATCGAAACTTGGCAGGCCCCCATATTTGGCGCCATCACCGGGATGTAAAAGGGGCTTACGCGGTTCGGCCCGCGTTCCTTCAGCACCATCATCTCTTCCATCGTATCGATTGCGCCGCCAGACCCTGTTGCGATGCTCGATGCGGCGCGGCTGCGTTCGTCGTCCGCCAGCACAAGCTGCGCATCATCGACGGCGAGTTGGGCGGCAGCCACCGCCAATTGGGCGAAACGGGACATCCGTCGCGCCCCCTTGGAATCCATATAGTTGCTTGCGTCGAAACCTTTGACTTCCGCTGCAATGTGCACGGGAAGGTCGCTGGAATCGAATCGTGTGATTCGCGTCACGCCGGAAACGCCCGAAGTCAGGTTTTGCCAGAAATCATGAACCGTCAGCCCGATGGGCGTGATAGCGCCCAACCCCGTCACCAGTGCTCGAGTCACAAGTTCCTCCGCAGGGTTAAGTTGCCTCTCGGAAGATAAGGCACGAGTTGTGGCCGCCGAGGCCAACCGAAGTAGACACGGCGACTTTTACTCGCCGTTCCCTCGCCACGTTCGGTACATAGTCCAGGTCGCATTCCGGGTCCGGAGTAGTGTAGTTGATCGTCGGAGGAACCTTCTGGTCGCGGATCGCCATGATGCACGCCAGCGCCTCCACCGAGCCCGAGGCTCCCATGCAGTGGCCGGTGATCGGCTTTACCGAACTGATTGTGGTCTTGTACGCGGCGGCGCCCATGATCTCCTTGAAAACCATCGTCTCCACCGCGTCATTTGAGGGCGTCGCGCTGCCGTGCGGGTTGATGTAGTCGATCTCCGCCGGGTCGATGCCCGCCTTCTTAATCGCGGCTTTCATCGCCCTCTTCAGGCCGCGCCCGGTTTCGTGCAGGGAGATCATGTCGTACGCGTCGTTCGAGGTGCCGTAGCCGATGATTTCGCAATAGATCTTCGCGCCTCGCGCTTTCGCATGGTCGTAGTCTTCCACGATCATCGCCGCGCCGCCCTCGCCGGCGATGAATCCGTCGCGGTTGAGGTCGAACGGCTTCTGGGCCTTCTCGGGATGTTCATTGTCGCCCGCGAGGGCCCGCATCGAACACCACGTGGCGTGGTAGAGCGGCAACAGTACAGCCTCCGAACTGCCCGTGATCACGGCCGTGGCATCGCCTCGGCGCACCGTTTCGAACGCCTCACCGATTGACGCTCCGCCGGTTGCGCAGGCGCTAACCACGGCCATGTTCGGCCCCCGCGCACCAGTGTGAATCGCTATGTGACCGCTCGCCGCATCCGGGATGAAATTCGCCACCAGGAACGGTGTGATGCGACGCGGACCCTTGGTATCAAGGATCCTCTGGTGTTCGATGATCATGTCGGTTCCGCCCGCACCGGAACTGAATATCACCCCGATCGTATCCGCATTCTCTTCGTTGATCTCGAGTTTGCTGTCAGCCAGGGCTTCCAGCGCGGCGCCGACTCCGAACGCTACTCCGCGGTTCATATAGCGCTGCTGCTTGGCATCCACGCGGTCGCCGAGTTCGAACCCCTTGACCTCTGCCTGAATGCGCACGGGGTATGGCTCTGCGTCGAAGAGGGTGATCGGCCCAATGCCGCTGCGACCATCGAGCATCGCTTGCCAGGTTGCCTCGGCGCTGTGACCGACGGCCGTTACCGCTCCGACGCCCGTGACAACGACGCGAGCGCTCATCGCGCGGCCGCCTCAATCAACCGGAAGTTGTCGCTCAACAGGCCTTCATTTTCGTCGCTCAGGCTAAGGCTATTTACCTCATAGTTGATGCGCCGTATAAGGCGTGTGAGCACATTGCTGGGTCCGCTCTCGATAAAGAGGTCCACGCCTTCCGCTTGCATCCGTTCCACTGATTTCTGCCAGCGGACACCGTGCGTTAGCTGATCGCGAAGTTCAACGTAGACGTCCTCCTTTGTCGTCAGCAACTCCGCATTAACGTTTCCGACTACCGGCCGGGCCGGGTCGCGCAGTGGCAACTTCTGCAACAGGCGATTCATCCCGTCGCTCGCCTTCGCCATCAGCGGCGAATGTGATGCCATCGTGATCGGCAAGCGGACTACTTTGCGCGCTCGTGCCTTCTCGGCGAGTTCCATCGCCAGTTTCAGCGGCTTAAGGTACCCGGAGATAACGTTCTGTCCTTCGCAGTTCGCAGTCGCCAGTCCGACGTAGCCTTCCTTCGAGGCTTCGGCGCAGATCTCAGCCACCTTTTCTTCGCTCAACCCAAGAATCGAGGCCATCCCTCCGGGAGACTCGGTATTCGCCCGGTCCATGAGCAGACCGCGCTCCTTCACGAGCAACAAGCCCTGGTCGAACTCGAGCGAACCCGCCGCCACTGCCGCCGTGAACTCACCCATCGAGTGGCCCGCGAAAATATACGGCGCGATCTTCCGATCGGCCCATCGCTCACGCAACGCTTCTAAGTACGCGATCGACGTGACGAAACTTGCTGGTTGCTGGTTGACGGTGGACTCGAGTTCGTCGGCAGGTCCCTCAAAACAGAGCTTGGAGAGCCTGGTCTCGAGGACCTCATCTGCGCGGCTGAAGACCGCCTGGGCTGCCCTTGAGACCTTCGCCAGTGCCTGCCCCATGCCGACGTGCTGTGAGCCCTGTCCCGGAAAGATGATCGCAGCGCGATTCCACGGCTTAATCTCCTGGTCCATGGCGTTCCAGCTGCCTCCTCCGAACGGGCGCCGTGACCGGCTCCTGATCCGTTTAACGAGGATAGCAGAGCGGGATCAAAGGCCATAGGAGATCCGGGCCAGCCTAGCGGCGAACCGACGCCCTTTCGGCCGGAATTTCGGGCAACAAGGCGCTGCCACCCTGCAGTACCCTGGCCGAGGTATCCGAAAGCAAAATCTGTACTTCGAACACCGCGTTGGTGGTGTCCCATTCCGCCACCTCGACACCGCCCGCGCGGAAAACGAAAAGCCACGCGCCGCCCGGCTTGTGGGACCCTCGCACAGCCGCGGCGCCCGGAGAGGACGTGTCCCCGTCCGCCAGGAACCTTGCTTCGATCGTCACGAATGGCCGATCGGCTGCGGATTCGTCTGGCAGCCGCTTTTGCGGGATCGCCAGTCCGCCGCGGAAGTTCGCGACGTCAAGCCCCTGGGGCTGAGCGAGCCGCAGTTGTCGCACCGCATAGCCGCGGGCGAATTCCTCGGCTTGCTCTGGGCTGAGGTTCGAAGTTCGAGGTGCGGTTTCCTGTTGAGTGAACCAGCCGTATTCCCCCAAGAAGGCCGCACTCAGGCCGATAGATGCACCGATCAGCGTGAACGTGATGACCAAGCCCGCCAATCGAACTCGTTGTTCCTGCCAGTTCCAGCGCACGCCACTACGTTACCGGCGAAGCGGCGTTTGGCCACCGTGCCCGCGTAAACGTTCTGCAACCTTTGAGTAACCGCGTGATATAACGTGTTGCGGCGCTAGGCGCTGCGGTCAGGTGAGGCTTGCAGGGTCAACATCCACGCTCCAACCGGCTCCCAGCCGCACCGGCGGAAGCAGTGTTGCCGGTTCTCGGCCCCTCAGGAGCAGCTGCCAACGGTACTCGCCACGCAATCGAGAGATGTACGCTGCGGTTGGACCAAGGACATCCGGCTCGGCGCGCCCGGCCGTATCTCGTAGCAGCCGCAACTCACTCGCCACGCGTGATGCCTCCTGCAATCCGTGCTCCTGGCTGCGGTGGTGAAACGTCAGCCGCACGAGCCGCGTGAACGGTGGGTAGCCCGCGCGCCGCCGGTGGGCGATCTCCTGCTGATAGAACCCACTGTAATCATGCTCTGCGGCGCAGATGATCGGCGCGGCGGTTGGCTCGTAGGTCTGGATGAACACGTATCCCGGCAGATCTCGCCGGCCCGCTCGTCCCCCAACCTGTGACAGCAGTTGAAAGCTGCGCTCGTGGGCGTGGTAGTCCGGCAAGCTCAGTCCCACATCTGCATCGACCACACCGACGACGGTCATCGCCGGCAGATCGAGCCCTTTCGCCAGCATCTGCGTGCCCACCAGGATGTCGATCTCGTGGGCTTCAAGTGCGCGGACCATGCGTTCGTGACTGCCTTTCTGACTAGAGACATCGCTGTCCCAGCGCGCCACGCGAGCCTCCGGGAAGCGCTCTCGTGCCTCCAGTTCGATCCGCTGTGTGCCTACCCCGAACGGGCGGTACTTGCGGCTGTCGCACTTGGGGCAGCGCTCTTCCAGCCGCTTCTCACGTCCACAGTGATGGCAGGTCAGTTTTGGTCGCAGTGCGTCACGGAGGTCCAGGCTCATCGCTACCTGGCAGGATGAACAGAGCGGCAGGTAGCCGCATTCGCGGCAGAGCATAAAGCGCGCGGATCCGCGGCGATTGACGAAGAGGATCGACTGTTCGCCGTCGGCCAGGGCTTGTTTGAGGGCGCGCGTTAGCGAAAAGCTGAACACGCTTCGGTTCCCGGCCTTCAGCTCTTCGCGCATGTCTACTACTACCACGGTGGCCATCTGTCCCAAGCGCGTACTGCCGTCACCAACGGGTGCGAGACGGTCCCGGAGTTCGACCCGCACGATTTCACCCACCTCCGAACGGTGATAGGTGACGATGTCTGGAGTGGCGCTCCCCAGGACGAGCGTGGCGCCGGTGCGGCGGCTGATCTGATCAGCAACCTCTCGAGCATGGTAGCGAGGCTGCGGGTCGACCTGCTTGTAAGTCCATTCATGTTCCTCATCAAGAACAATCAGGC
>JBDUAL010000152.1:0-5061 GCA_040004685.1 Anaerolineaceae bacterium
AGATCTGGTTCGGGCCAGCGTTGTCAAAGACCGGTGCTCCGGGCGTCCCTTCGGCTATGACGAGCGTGCGATCGAAGCCCCCGAGCGTGGTCAGCAGCGCGCCAACGAGCAACATGAGCAGCGCGAGGTGGCTGAGGAAGGTGCCGTACTGGCTCCAGGCGTGGCGCTCTGCGAAGAGGTAGGTTGCGCCCTCCCTCCCCTCGATCCGCTCCACGCGATAGCGCTTCTTTCGCAACAGGGCATCAACCGCCGTAACGCCGCCCGCGTGCGTGAAGTTGGCCGAGTGGTGGGCGCTTTCGAAGTAACCGTCTCCGACGCTTTTCGTCGGGTGTTGGACGCTTCGCCAGGTCGGGCGAAAGCGGCTGACGGTGCAGACCGTGACGGCGAGGATGATCACCAGCCAAAGCCCGTTGAACCAGGACGTATGAAAGATATCGAACAGGCCAGCCCGATCCATCGTCCCGGTCAGCGAGCCGAAGTCATCCCGGCGAAGCTCCATCCAGGCGGAACGAGCTGCTGGGTTAGCGCGCATTGGGCCCGGTACCTGCGGGACTAAAACGCCGACCAGTCCAGCGAGCACCGTCGCGCCAACCAGCGTGAGCGCGAACTTGACGTTCGTCAGCAGGTTCCAAGCGGTACGCAACGGGTCGAACCCGGAGGGGCGCAACGCGCGAGACGCGGCCGGCGCGGAGGCGGTCACGGGCTATCCACCAGGGCGAGCCGCTTGATTTCGGCTAACGAATCGCGGCTGAGCGCGCCGAGGTAGACCTTTTCGATAACACCCGCGGGATCGACAAGGAAGCTGATCGGTAGGCCCCGGCCCACGCGGTAACCCTCGGAGACTTCGCCGGCGAGATCGAGCAAAATTGGGTAGCTGACATCGAACTCGTTGGCGAACTTTCTGGCGGTGTCCGCCTCCTCCTGCTGGTTCACCCCCAGGACGACCAGCTTTGGGGATTCGCCGCCGGATGCAGCTCGTTGGAGCGCCTCGAGATCGGGGGTCTCGCCCCGGCACGGGCCGCACCAGCTCGCCCAGAAGTTGACGACCACGTAGACGCCCCGGTAGGTGTCTAACCGCGCGACTCGACCTTCGGGCGACATAAGCGTGAAATTCGGCGCCGCTCGCCCCGTCTGCGCTGCCGGCGCTTTCCCCGTGGTGTTGAGGTGGTCAGGCAGAGGGATGATCCCGAGCCCCGGTGTACCGCTTCCGCCGCTGCTCCCATTGTCACGGAATTCGAGATACCAGAGGGCCGCGCCAACAACAATCACGATCAACGCCGCTATCCCAAGCGTGGACCTGGCGCCCGAGTATTCGCGTCTACGGGTGGGGCGTTCGTCGGGGAGTTCATCGGGCATGGCTACGCAATGGAGGGTAACAGAGGGAGCCGCTCGAGGTGGTAAGGAGACTTCGCCGAGCCACCTGGGAGACGCCAGTTGGGTCACCACCGGCGGGCTGTTTCGCCGAAACCTTCACGCGCGCGTTAGAATGCCGCGCGAGGGGGACTATCTGTGGCTTCTGGACCACTCTCCGGCGTTAAAGTGCTGGAGTTCACGCAAATCATCGCCGGGCCGTTCTGCGGCATGCATCTTGCCGACATGGGCGCTGAGGTGACGAAGTTCGAACCGCTCGAAGGCGAGCCCTGGCGACTCTTTGTTGAGCTCGTGCCGAAGGAATCGCGCACGTTCGCCAGCCTGAACCGCGGCAAGCGCGGCGTCGCCATGGATATGACCAAACCGGAATCGCAGGCGGCGATCCATCGTATGGTGAAGGACGCCGACGTTGTGCTGCTCAACTACCGCCCGGGCGTGGCCGAGCAGCTGCGAATCGACTACGAAACGCTCAGTGCCATTAACCCGCGCCTGATCTACTGCGAAAACACGGCCTTCGGCCGCAAAGGGCCCCTAGCGCGCCGCGGCGGCTACGACCTTGTTGTCCAGGCGATGACGGGACTGATGGCTGGCGAAGCGAAGATGCAGGGCGACGTCCCGACTTACGTCTACCCGGCGGTGGCGGACTACGCCACGGGCATCCAGATGTCCAACAGCATCTGCGCGGCGCTCTACTACCGCGAAAAGACTGGCAAAGGCCAGAAGATTGATTGCACCCTGATGGGCACGGCAATCGCCATGCAGACTTCGCAGTTCACGTGGATCGATGCGTGGGATAACGAGATCATCCCGCCGATGCTCAAGCGCCTCGCGCAGGCGCGTAGCGAGCAGAAAACGTTCCTTGAGCAGGTAGAGGTGCATTCTCAGTTCCGGCCATCCGCCGCCGGAAACATCTACTACCGCGTCTATCAAACCCACGATGGCTTCATCGCTGTTGGTGCGTTGAGTATGGCGCTGCGAATCAAATTCCTCGCTGCGACGGGACTGACCGACCGCCGGTTCCTGCCTGGCGGTGGCTTTGAAATGGCGCCGGAGGGATGGGACGTTGATGGCCCGAAGCTTGTTGCTGAGGCCGAGGCGTTGTTCATGACGAAGAAAACCGAGGAGTGGGGCAAGCTGTTCGAAACGCACGGCGTCCCCGCCGGGCCGCTGTTCTTCATCGAAGAGCTGTTTGGCCACCCGCAGACGTTGGAGAACGGCTTAGAAGTGGAGATCGAACATCCGATGCTCGGCCACATGCGGATGGTGGGGCCGCCGTTTCAGATGTCCGTCTCGCCCCTCGCCGCCCAAGGGCCGAGCCCGATGCTCGGCGAACATACCGATGAGGCGCTGACCTCGGCAGGCTTCAGCGAGGCCGAGATCGGCACAATGCGCGAGAACGGGGCGATTCTTTAGTGCGTAGAGCTTAGTGCTTGGTGCTTAGTACGAAGTGCCCGGAGTAGCTACGCAGTCGCCAGTGTGAACCCTGACCAAAAGGTCTACTCGCGACCCGCGAATCCTGAGCCCTGAGTCCTCCGCTAGCCGCCGATGCGCTGATGGCGCTTCTTTTCGGCCAGCTCTTCAGCCGCCGCGCCACTGTGCTGCTTCGCTTCCTGGATGCGCTGCATGCGTTCGGCGTCTACCTCGGCGTCGCGTTCTTTGCGCCAGTCATCCAGGGAGTCATCGCGCCAGAGGGACTGCTCGGTCTCAGCCTTATTCTCTCGTTTGCTCATGCGCCAGGCCATGACGGCGCCAACTGCCATCGCCACTGGCAAACCGACGGCGGAGATCATCTGAAGAAAGCCCATGCCTAGAGTGTGCGCTTTCGCCCCCGCAAGCTGCAACGGGCCGGGGTTAAGCGGTTTACGGCCAGGTGGCGCCGCCGCACCCTAAATACGATGGAGCGAGTACTGCGCGGCGTTCATCATGGCGCCCATCACCATGATGGCGAGTGTCAGGGTGAGACCACTCATGCTCAGCACCATAGATTGGCGACGGATGCCCGCGAGTTCGCTCTCGGCCACGGTTTCGCCGGCCGCTCTGGCCTCCATCCGGCGGAGGAGCTTCGGCCCCACGACGAAGGTGTGGAGCGCGGTGATCACCAGCATCACCACCAGGACGGCCATCTTGATCGAGAAGATCACACCGTAGCGCAGATCATTGAGGCTCAGCTCGTCGCGTCCTGGAAGGTTGTAGTAGCTGCGAAAGGTCGCAATCAGATAGAGGCCGGCGACAAGAATTAACGCCAATCCCAGGCCCCCCAGCCAGGCGAACCGCACCGTCATCGTGCGCATCGCTGCCACCCGAGTCGGCAGGTCGGTGATATTGCGGGAAGCCGGCACCCACGCGAACGCCAGCAAGAACTGTGGGCCGACGAAGAGGGCAATCCCTAGGACATGCATCCAGATCGCGATGATGTGAAGCGTATATTCCAAGCGGTGTTCCTTGTCGCGCGGTCTTGCCGCTGCCAGTCTGCGAATTACACCCTACCGGAGAGTCAGCGGGAAGCGCGTGCGTTCTATCGCGCCATTGAAAGTTCGACCCAGGCCTTTACGAAGGCAGGGCGGCGAAGTTCGCCCGCAAAGGCGGGGTATTGCTGGCCCGCGGCAACATTTCGCTGCTCGACGTGTTGGGCTAGTTGTTTACGCTTTCGCGTCGGCGATCCCTCGTGCCTTCGGCAGCGTGAGCGCTCGAGCACGAACAACGTTTTCGAACGCCAAAGCCAAGTCTGAGGGGACAGTTGTCGCGGTACTTGTGCAGTGACGCGTTCCGAACAGATAGCATCTATGCAGAGCCGCCCTAGCGACGTAGGATACGCGCGTCCGTCATGGCTCGATCCGTGGCGGGACGAAATTCACGGAGGCCCGAACCACATGTACGGCACAATCGCGCGAATGAAAGTGAAGTCCGGCTCGTTCGATCAGTTCCAAAAGCAGATGGCTGATGTCGAATCCGACCTGTCAGCGGCTGGCT
This sequence comes from Anaerolineaceae bacterium, assembly GCA_040004685.1. Taxonomy (GTDB): domain Bacteria; phylum Chloroflexota; class Dehalococcoidia; order Tepidiformales; family Tepidiformaceae; genus PNKC01. The sequence continues at coordinate 4,342 of JBDUAL010000152.1, forward strand.
GGGTTTCGACCACCGTCTACCGGTCGGACACGGATCCGAACGAGATCTGGCTGACTGTCGCCTTCGAGTCGAAGGACGCGTACCGCAAGAACGCCGAGAGCCCCGCCCAGGGCACCCGCTACGCCCAAATGCGCGCGCTCCTCGATGCTGACCCTGAGTGGCATGACGGCGAGATCATTTCCAACGTGAGGCCCTAGGCACTCCCTTGCGAATGGTTAAGGACTGGTGAACAGATTTTACCGCCGCGACACGGCCCGCCGGGTTTCAGGTTCGGGGAACGCATTCAGGCCATCCGTGTCGTGTAATGAATCTCCGTAGTTGCGGAGTGTGGCGCAGACTACCCTAGTCGGACTATGACTGAATGGACGTTCCTCACTAATCACGCCCACGTCCTCCTTTGCATCACCGAGGATCATAATATCCGCCTCCGTGACCTCGCCCAAAAGGTCAGCATCAGCGAACGCGCGGTGAAGCGCATCGTCGCGGACCTGGAACGGACCGGGTACATCTCGCGCAAGCGTTTGGGTCGCCGCAATCGCTACGAAATTCACGCGGAACAACCGATCCGCAGCCCGCTCGTCCGCACGCTCGAGATCGGGGCACTGCTGGCGCTACTGGTGCCGTTCGTGCCGACTTCCCTCTAGCCAGGAGCAGGCGGTTCGATGAGGGCCACGCGTCACGAAAGCTGAGAAGGCGCCCACGTCGGCCTGATCGCCGAAA
>JBDUAL010000153.1:0-5061 GCA_040004685.1 Anaerolineaceae bacterium
CTCGACCACGCCGCCACCTCGCCACTGCTGCCGCAGGCCCTGGAAGCGATGCTCCCCTACCTGAAAGGCCGCTTCGGTAACCCGAGCGGGCTCTACGCCGTGGGCCGCGAGGCGCAGGACGCGGTGGACGACGCTCGCAGCCGCGTCGCCGAATGCCTAAACGCGCGCCCTTCCGAGGTGCTGTTCACCAGCGGCGGCACCGAGAGCATCAACTCGGCGATGCTCGGCATCGCCTACGCACTGCGCCGGGCAGGCGCCGGCAATCACATCGTCACCACAGCCATCGAGCACCACGCCGGGCTGCACGTTGCCCAGCACCTGGAGGAACTCGGCTTCGAAGTGACGCTCATCGGCTGCGATACGAGCGGACGCGTGCTCCTCGATGAGTTCCGCGAGGCGCTCCGCCCGGAAACCGTGCTAGCGAGCGTGATGTTCGCGAACAACGAAGTCGGCACAGTCCAGCCGATCGCCGCCATTGCCGACGTCATTCGCGAGCACGGGGCAGGTCGCGATCACCGCATCGCGCTCCACACAGACGCCGTCCAGGCGCCTGAATGGTTCAACCTGGACGTTGCCGCGCTCGGTGTCGATGCCCTCAGCCTCTCGGCTCACAAGTTCGGCGGCCCGAAAGGCATTGGCGTGCTCTACCTGCGCCGTGCGACCCCTTTCCGGCCGCTGCTTCATGGCGGCGGACAGGAGATGCAGAAGCGCGCCGGGACCGAGAATGTGGCCGGCATCGTCGGCACCGCGGCTGCGCTCAGCATCGCCTCCGAGAACGTGGACGAACGTTCGGCGGGGGTGCGCGCCCTCCGCGAACGGCTGCGCGAAGGCATCCTTGCGAAGGTCCCGGGCGCCCAGCTGAACGGCTGCCAGACCGATTGCCTGCCGAACAACCTGAACGTTTCGTTCGATGGCATCGAAAGCGACTCGCTGGTGGCGCGGCTGGACGCTCGAGGCATTGCGGTCAGCTCTGGGAGCGCATGTTCGAACTCTACGTGGGAGCCATCGCACGTGCTGATGGCGATGGGCGTGCCGATTCGGCGCGCGGTGGCAAGCATCCGCTTCTCACTGGGCGAAGCGACCACGGCCGCCGAGATCGACGAAGTGCTGCAAGCGTTGCCGGCGGAAGTTGCCGCCGAGGGCCTGCGGGTTGAGCCGGGGGTACGGGCGTAGGGCTTGCCAGCATCGCAAGGCCAGTGGTGCGATGATTGATGCCCAGGTATTGAGCCAGAAGGAGGCTGTATGAATCCGCTGACGCAAGCAGAGGAGCAGGTCATCGTTCGGAAGGGGACGGAGCGGCCGTTTACGGGCGAATACAACGATTTCTTCGAAGACGGCACCTACGTCTGCCGTCGGTGCGATGCGCCGCTCTATCTTTCCACCGCAAAGTTCCACTCAGACTGCGGTTGGCCGAGCTTCGATCAGGAAGTGCCCGGCGCCGTGAAGCGCTTGCCGGATCCAGACGGACACCGTACAGAGATAGAGTGCGTGGCGTGCGGCGGTCATCTCGGGCATGTCTTTCTCGGCGAGCGTCTCACGCCGGAAAACACAAGACACTGCGTCAATTCGCTCTCGATGAAGTTCCTGGCGGCAGGTTGAGGGGACGAAACTCACTGGTAGCCGGGCTGGACGCCCGCGGGGTCGCCGTCAACTCCGGTAGCGCTCCGTATCGCCCAAAACTTCCACCTTTCTAGCGCGCATCGGCGCGTCAGCGGGGTCGCATGGTCGATGGGGGCCACCGCGGGGCCTCGATTGGGGCCTGAGGTCGCTGCTTCAGTCAGCTCGCCCGGCAGGACGCGACGTCTACGCCGATTGGCACATCCAGGCGGATGTGGAGCGGGTTGCCGGGTTGGTAGTCGGCCGCGATCGGGACGGTGACGGTTGTCCACTCCAGGGGCGAGGCGTCGAATGGGATCGAACCAAGCAGCACCAGGTCGCCGCCGTTGTCGTGCCACGCCTGGGCTTCGCCTTTGCCGTTGCGCGCCGAGAGGGTGGCCTGAGTAACGCCTTCGCCGCCGACGAGGTAGATGTCTCCAACCGTTCCGCTGCGCCGGTAGGCGACCCCGTCCGCGCCGCGCTTGAGGTCGCCCCAGCCCATCGCGATGTGGATGACGTCGTTTTCGCCCATGACCACGCGACTATCGCGCGGGGCCAAGTGGAACGCCAGGTGACCGCGGTCGAAGAGGCCGTCGGGGAAGCGCCAGACGAAGGGCTGAGCGGTCTTTCGCGCTCGCACAAAGAGGTGGAACTTGTAGTGTCCGTGCGTGATGCGCGTGAGCACATGGTTCGCGAACCAGCGGAAGGCGGCGCGATTGCGGCCGGCCGGCGGGTAAATATCGATATCTTCGGCGCGATCCAGCGCGTAGCCGCACCCTTCGAGCAGGTCCTTCAGTTCGGGCAGCGTGTACTCGCGGCTGTGGCGGGAGCCCTTCAGCGGCGCCCCAAGGTGGTACGGGTCGTAGATGTTTCGGCCGAGGAGGAAGTTCACGATGCTATCGGCGCGGCTGGCGTTGGGCGTCGAAAGCACGAGCGCACCGCCCGGCTTCAGCACGCGATGAATCTCCGCCAGTGCGTGCACCGGGTTCTCGGTGAGGTGCTCGATCACTTCGCACCATGTCACCAGGTCGAACGTGCCGTCCGGGTAGGGGAAGCGCTCGGTCTCAACGTTGAAGCAAGTGCAGGTGTAGTTGTATGTCTCGCCGAACTCGGGGCTCTCCAACGTCTGCTCGATCTCCGGCCGGCCATCGCTCGCGAAGCCGGTCAACGAAAGGTCGTAGTTGCGAAACTTCTGCAGCAGGAGGGTGATGTGGAAAGGCGGACTGCCAAGTTCAAGGGCGCGGCCGCGTGCTTTCGGGTTCGGGACGAAGCGCAGGATCTGGCGCCAGAGCGGCAACCCGCCATCGACCAGCACCTTGTGCACCGCGTCGTTGCGGTAGGGCCAGCGGAAGCTGAGCAGGTAGCGGGTGAGTGCGGAAGCGTCGCCTTCCGAAACACTTGCTGTTGGCGGTGTGGTTTCAGGCATGATGGCGATTAGACGGGGGCGCAACGGCTGGCGCAACCCGGCTTCTTTTGACCATGCAGGCAAAGAGGTTCGGCGAGGTATTTCGACGGTGTGCTGGCCAGTGGTGGGCGAGCGCCGCACAATCGGGCGATGGATCCGGTTACAGCCTTGAAGCGCATTGCCTTCCTGTTAGAGCGGGCGGACGAGCCAAGTTATCGCGTACGGGCTTTTCGCAATGCGGCCGCCGCCGCGGAGGATGCCGGCGACGGGAAACTGATCGATCTCGCGGCCAGGGACGCCCTCAAGGAGTTACCGGGCGTCGGCGAGGTCACCGCGAAGGTGATCGCTGAGGCGCTTGCGGGGCAGATCCCCGCGTATCTGGTAAAGCTGGAAGAGACGGCCGCCAAGGCGCCGATGCCAGAAGCGGGAGGGGGGCGAGAGATTATCGAGGCGATTCGCGGTGATTGTCACGTGCACTCTGACTGGTCCGATGGCGGTAGTCCGGTGCGCGAGATGGCAGAGGCCGCTCGGGACCTCGGCCACGAGTACATCGTGCTCACGGACCACTCCCCTCGGCTAACCGTGGCGCGTGGACTGAGCCCCGAACGTCTACGGGAACAGCTAAGGCTGGTGGCCGCGCTGAACGACGAACTCGCGCCGTTCCGCATCCTGACAGGCATTGAGTGCGACATATTGGACGACGGGGCGTTGGATCAGGACGAGGAACTGCTGGCGCAACTGGACGTGGTGGTGGCCAGCGTGCACAGCAAGCTGCGGATGCCTTCGACCGAGATGACGCCGCGCATGGTGCAGGCGGTGGCGAATCCGCACCTCGACATTCTTGGGCATTGCACGGGGCGCATGAAGTCGGGAAAGAAGGACCGCCCGGAGTCTGAATTCGAGGCGGAGATGGTGTTTGCGGCCTGCGAGATGTTCGGCAAGGCGGTGGAGATCAACTGTCGGCCAGAGCGTCGCGACCCGCCGCGGCGGCTGATCCGATTGGCGCTGGAGATGGGCTGCGATTTCACGGTTGACACGGACTCGCACGCGCCGGGTCAGTTGGCGTGGCTTCCGTTCGGCGCGAGCCGGGCGGCCGAGTGCGGCGTCCCCCCAGAGCGGATCCTGAACACGAAGTCCGCCCGGGACCTGATCGCCTGGGCAGCCGGACACGAAGGAGCTGGCGCATGACTGAGGCGACGGAAGCGCGTCAACACCCTCACGGCAAGACTGAGTGTGCTTGCAGCCACGCGACCAGCTGAGGCGCCGTGGGGACGTCAGGATCTATCCTCTCGGCGCGCCAACCCATCGCTCGCGCTGCCGCCACGTTCCGCTCAAGGTCATCGAAGAACAGGATCTCTCCTGGTTGCACTGCCGCCTTTCGAACGAACGCCCGATAGATCTCCGGGTCCGGCTTCGAACACTTCAAGAAAAAGCTTGCGTGCGCGTGGTGAGCTCTGCTGATGAGCGGGTACTCGCGGCCACCGTCATGAGAACCCGAGAGCCGCTGCCAGTGCCTCACATTCGTGTTCGAGAGGACGCCAACCGCCAGACCGGCGCCTTCGAGCTCATCAAAGAGGAGGTGAAGGCCCGGATACTCCGTGGTACACACGGCTCCATGGATCCGGTGTACGTCGCGCGGGAGGTAGCTGCCGCCGGCGGCATCGGCGACCTCCTTCGCGTACGTATCGGGTTCGAGATCTCCACGGTCATACGCTTGGTTCAGAAGCGAGAGCTGAGGGAGGAATTCGTCCAGTGGCGGCAGTTGGTCAGGGGCAAAGTTGCAGGCACTGTGAGCTTCTTCCCACGGCGCGATGCGCACCAGCACGCCGCCAATGTCGAACACCACCATCCGGATTGGCGATCCTGCCTCATTCATCGCTGCCAGTTTCACTTATGACGCGATGGCGCGCCATTCCACACGAGGGTTCGGCCGCCGGGCCTAACCGGCCACCGAGTTGGTGGTGGAGGGGGTCGCCGCGAAGTCGTCGAAACGGCGCCGGCCACGAGACAGGGGCGCCAATCGAAGCGTCGGGTCCAGACACGGATTCGCTCGCGCTGGG
>JBDUAL010000154.1:0-5048 GCA_040004685.1 Anaerolineaceae bacterium
GCGGATGCATCTTCAAGTGGCGGCGACCACGCCGCCAGGTCTGCGAGGCGCTTGTCGCCCGCCGCCATCGGCACCACGGCTTCGCGCACGTTCGCCTCTCGGCGGAGGATGTTGACATCGCGCATCTGCTCCGGAGCAACCAGAGTGACGACGAGGCCAGAGGCCCCGGCGCGCGCTGTCCGTCCCGAACGGTGGAGGTAAGTCTTGGTGTCTTCCGGCAGATCGTGGTGGACCACGATATCGATGCCGTCAACGTGGATACCGCGCGCCGCGATGTTCGTCGCCACGAGCACGCTGCAGTTGTCGCGAGAGAACGCTGCAAGGGCACGCTCGCGCTTCGGCTGGCTCATGCCGCCGTGCAGGGCGCCTGCTTCGAGGCCCTTGACTGCGAGCTGCTTCACCAGCCGCTCGGCGCCGCGTTGCGTGCGAACGAACAGAATCGTGCGCCCCGGCCCGGAGGCGATATCGGCTGCAACGCCGACCTTCTCCTCTTCCGGGACGGCGATGAAGCGGTGCAACATCGTCGGCAATTCGTCTTCCGGTGTCTCGGCGGTGTGGTAGACGGGGTCACTCTGGTAGCGCTTCACAAGCGCGTCCACCGCGCCATCGAGCGTGGCAGAGAAGAGCAGCGTCTGATGCTTCTGTTCGATGCGGCCGAGGATGCGCTCGACCTGTGGCAGAAAGCCAAGGTCGGCCATCTGGTCGGCCTCGTCGATAACGACGGTACGGATGTCGTCCAGCCGCAGGGCGTCGCGCTGCAGCAGGTCGTTCAAACGGCCCGGCGTGGCGATAACGATGTCGATGCCGGCGCGGAGGACGTCCGCCTGGCGGTTGAGCGACATGCCGCCGTAGACGGCAGCGATGCGAATGCCGCGGACGTTCGAGACGAGCGCGAGCGATCGCGCCACCTGGCTGGCCAGTTCACGCGTCGGTACAAGGACAAGTCCCTGCGGGCGGCGTGGCGCGCTTTTGGTGCCCCGTTCGATCATCGGCAGGCCGAACGCCAGCGTTTTGCCGGACCCGGTGCGGGCTTTGCCGCAGACGTCTTTGCCCGCGAGGGCATCGGCGATGGTCATCGCCTGTACGGGCGTCGGGACGGTGATGCCGCCCTTCGCGAGCGCGTTCACCAGCGGCATCGAAATGCCAAGCGAGGCGAACGTCACATCCGAGCCGTCATAGGCGGCGGTGGGAACGATGGGGAGGATCGAAGCCTCAGCGAGCTTCGAGTGCGTGGGGCGCGCGGCATTAGCCGGGCCACCCGTGGATTTGGTCATGGTAAGCAGAAGGATTGATCTCCGTTGGTAAAATAAAGCGAGGTCTGAGGGCCCCTATGGGAACAACCTCAACCGCCGCTTACAACAGAGCCTGAGGAAACACCCGCAGCACGTACATAGCGTGCGCTCCAATACAGCGTAGCACACGAATCATAAGACTGTTGACGATGGATTCACGGGCCTGTAAAGCTCTCAGATCAGCGCGATCCCCGGCTCCATCCCGAACAGTACTCGGCCCGTCGATTCGTAATTCGCAGTATTCACCGTGACGTGCGTCGCCGCGGTGTGAACGTCCCGCCAGCAGCGTTCGATGGGGAACGAGGCCTGCGCCGCCTGGCTGCCAGCCCCTCCAAACACAAGATCCACAACCTTCACCGAAGCCTGCGCGGCGTTCACGCAGGCCAGTCGCTGCAACGCCCGTTCGCGCAGCGTTGCATGGCGACCTTCCTGCGCGGCCCCCCAGATCGTCTCGCATGCGTCGTAGAAAAACGCGCGACCGGATTGCAGCGACGCCTCGGCTTCGGAGATGCGTACCTGGGCGATCGAACTCTCCCGCATCAGGGTGTTGTTCACCGAGTTCCGCTTGGTCTGCGCCAGTCCGGCGAAGACATCCATGGCGTGACGGGCGATGCCAAGGCAGACCGCAGCCACGCCCGGCCCCAAAGTGGAGAACGGCGCCATCCGGTAGAGCGGGGTGTCCATGCGGACCGCACTGACAAGGCTGTAGGTGCGCGCCTCAGGGACGAAGACGCCCCTGATCACGACGTCGTGGCTGCCGGTGCCGCGCATTCCGGCGGTGTTCCAGTTCTCGTCGATCGTCCAGTCGTTCCGAGGGAGCACACCAACGAGCGTTTCCACCCGCCCATCCTGGGCGCGCCGGGCGTGTCCGCCGTCTTTGACCAGGAATCCGGACATGAACCAGCTGCTCTGCTGGCAGCCGCTACAGTACGGCCAGCGCCCCGTGAGCATGTAGCCGCCATCGGTCTTCACGCCCTCCCCGCCGATCGGCAGCGCAGCCGCGCATACCGTCCGCGGGTCGTCAAACACCTCGTGCGCCGTCTCGGGGCGCAACGCCGCCGCGGCGCGCCCATTGCCCGAACCGATCATCACGTTCCAGGCCGCAGAACCGTCCGCGACCGCCAGCTCCTCTACCACGCGGATGCTTTCGATGAAGTCGATCTCATCGCCGCCGAACTCGCGAGGGACGTTCATCTGGAAGAGCCGGGCATCGATGAACGCATCAACCAGCGGCTGCGGCAGCTTGCGGCCAGATTCGGCCTCATCAGCGTACTTGCGAACCGTTGGCGCGAGATCGCGGGCGATGCCGATGAGTTCTGAATCTGCACTCGCCTTCGCCACGGTCACAACACATCCTCCGTTGGCGGCCGAGTATAGCAGTCAGATCGCGGCGCGCGCCCCTCTGCCAGCTTTCTGGCAGAATAGCGCCACATCCCCGGAGGCGACCCAGTATGCACGTTGGCATGGCCACCATCTTCCAGAACCCGATGAACGAACGCCGTGACTTCGATATCTACCAGGACGAACTGGCGCTGGCCTGCATGGCTGAAGGGCTTGGGTTCGAATCCGTCTGGGGTGTGGAGCACCACTTCACCGACTACACCATGTGCCCGGACGTTCTCCAGTTCCTCTCCTACATGGCGGGCAAGACCACGACCGCGAAGCTCGGCTCGATGGTCGTCGTGCTTCCCTGGCATGACCCGATGCGCGTCGCCGAAGAGATTTCGATGCTCGACAACATCTCCGGCGGACGCATGATCCTCGGCCTTGGCCGCGGGCTCGGACGGGTGGAGTTCGAAGGCTTCCGTGTGCCGATGGACGAGTCACGCGGGCGCTTCACCGAAGGCGCCAGGATGATCCTGGACGGCCTCGAAAAGGGCTACTGCCAAATGGATGGCGAGATCATCAAGCAGCCCCGGCGTGACATTCGTCCCGCGCCCTTCAAGAGTTTTAAGGGTCGCAGCTATGCCGCCGCCGTCTCGCCCGAATCGCTGCCGATCATGGCCGAACTCGGTATCGGCATCCTCATCATCCCGCAGAAACCCTGGGCGGCGGTCGCGGAGGATCTGGCCAACTACACCGAGGTTTATCGCAGGATCAACAATGCCGAGCCGCCCCCGCCCGTCTGTGCTGGCTGGGTCTTCTGCGATGAAAATGAATCGCGCGCCCGGGAGATGGCCGAACGCTACATCGGCGGGTACTGGAAGACCGTCCTCCGCCACTACGAAATGGCCGGCGAGCACCTCAAGACCACGAAGGGCTACGAGTATTACGGCGGCTTCGCCCAGCGACTCCAGACCGAAGGCGGCGCGGACGCGGCCACCGAGTTCTTCATGGACCTCCAGATCTGGGGTACCCCGGATCAGTGCTACGACAAGATCCAGGCGGTCAATCGCCGGGTTGGCAACGACACCTTCGTCGGCGTCTTCAGCTACGCCGGCATGCCCGCCGCCGAAGCGCAGCGCAACATGCGTCTTTTCGCTGAGAAGGTAGCACCCCGCCTACAGCACGCCGAGGTACCCGTCGCCTGACGGTCGGTCGTAGTCCCCGAACTCGGTCACTGAAGCGCGTGGTCAGTACCCCGCGCGTAAGCAAGCGTCGGGAGGCCCCGGCTCCCGCACGGCCCACCATGTGCACCCTCGAAACGACTATGTCTAAGACGTTCAGGCGTCCTCTGCTGGAAACTCCCGCGTGAAACCCCACTCACGGCTCCCCCAGGGGTCCGGGGCGTAGCGGAACCGGTCGTTGCGAAACCCGTGCCGAAGGTAGAGCCGGTGCGCGTCTTCGAAGTGGACGTCGCTAAACAGCTCCATCCGCGTGCAACCGTGAGCCCTCGCTGTCTCGAACACCCATTCCACCAGCCGTCTGCCCGTGCCGCCGCGCCGCCCCTCGGCGAGCACGTAGAGGCGATGCAGTTCGAACAGGCCGCCACCCTCATCCGTCACGCCGATACACCCGACCACCTTCCCGTCGCCGTCTTCAGCCACGGCGAACCAGCCCCGGACACCGTCATAATAGGTTCCGGGATCCAGCAGGTCGGCATCGTACTCACTCTCGGCGAACGGAAAACCGTACTCCTCGAAGACAGCGCCCACCACCCGCCAAGGCCCGTGGCCATGACGCGCCTTGTCGTAGGGAACGATGCGGATCGGCTTCTCAGCGTCCACTGGTCTGATGCTCGGCCATCACCTGCTTGGGCGGAAGGGGCTCGCCCCGGCGCGATATCCGGGCCCGAAGTTCCCGATCCGCAGTATCTGCTTTCTGGACCGCTCGGCGATATCGAGGCTCCGAGAATCGAAGTGGTGCCCATCACGCCTGGTATTGCGGCGGGCTCTGGCGAAATCGGTAACGCTGCATAGCGACCCAGCCGACCGGCTCATCGCCGCCACTGCGCTTGCGCCGTCCGTGCCATTGGTCACACGTGACGCGCGTCTCACAGGACTCGCAGGCCGGCGCACCATCTGGTAGGCACACAAAAACGCCCCCGCCTCTTGCGAAGCGGGGGCGTCGAGGGAAACTAAGCTCTAGAAACCCGGCTCGGTCCTAGTAGTCTTCCATCGGGGGCGGTGCGGCCATTGGCGGCTGCGGGATCTCCGCGACCAGCGTCTCGGTGGTGAGTACGAGAGCAGCGATGCTAACCGCGTTCTCAAGCGCCGAGCGCGTGACCTTCACCGGATCGACGATGCCCAGTACGAACATGTCTCCCCACTTGTCGTTTTCGGCGTCCCAGCCGTGGTTGGCGTTCTTCAGCTCGCG
>JBDUAL010000155.1:0-5045 GCA_040004685.1 Anaerolineaceae bacterium
ACCTGTGGCCTCTACGTCCCGAACGTAGCGCTCTACCAGGCTGAGCTACACCCCGAGGCAGAGAAAGTATCCTATCAGCCGCTCTGCTTGGGGGGAATTGACGGGCCGGCACCTGTCCTTGGCGCGCCGCCCCGGCTATTGCTGGACGAGCACTAGCTGGTTCCCTTCGGGGTCAGCAATCCAGGCGAGAGTCTGGCCGGTCGGCAGGTCGAACGGTTCGCGCAGAATCGCGCCACCGAGCTCGACGGCGCGATCGAGCGACTCACGCAACTTCAGCACCTGGATGTACGGGACGAACGCGGACGCTCCGCTCTCCCGGATGTGGCCGCCAGGGCCTGGTTCGGGGCCGCCGATTCCCGCCGGAATGTTCGCGATACGGCCTTCGCTGATCTTCCAGTTGAACATCGTCCCGTAGAACATCCGCGCCTTCGCAGCGTCTTTCGCCTGGATCTCCCAATGCACAAAGGGCCGAGCCCAGTCTTCTGCCATCTTGTCTCTCCTCTTCCAAAACTCGAACACGATGAACTGAGCGCGTTCGATCGGCGGCCGGCTGGTCACCATCCACCACTGAGATGATAAGCGAGCCCGGTCCCTCGAGGTTCGGCCGAGGATGGACGTCCCCGTGTCGGATCGGTGCGCTGGGCTATCGCCACGCGGGATATCGCCGATTATCTAAAGACGCGGCGGAGTGCGAACCGGTTTCGCCGGGGAGAAGTATGGATCTCATCGTCGTCGGCCTAATTGGGTTGGTGGTTTCTGCCGTCGCAGCGGCGACCGCGGCGGCGCTGTACGCCATCTCGCTCCGGGCGACCATCGTTGGACTCGAGGCGCACGTCGCGACTCTCCAGCTCGAACACGAGGAACAGGATGCGTCCGAACCTGCCCCGTACCGCCTCCTTGAAGTTGAGTGGGGCCGCCTGAAATCGCGATGGCACCGTCATGGCGAGCCGTTCGCGCTCGCGCTCGTCGACCTCGGTGATGCCTTGCGCCCACAGACCGAGTTGCCTACCGCGGTGATGACGAAAGTCTTGGCGGGGATCGACGAGGCTCGGCGGACCGAGGACTACGAGTTTCAACTGGACTCCCGAACCGTCGCTGTTCTTCTTGCTGGCAGTTCAACGGAGGGCGGCTGGGCGTTCGTGGATCGGCTGCGGCGCGAGCTTGGGAATGCGCCGTTCTCACACGAGGACGGCGCCGCTTATGTGGATGTCCGGGTGGGTGTGGCTGAATGGTCCATGAATCTCACCGCACTCCCTGACCTGATCGCGGCTGCGCAGTGCGCGCGAACAGGGTTCGACAGCGAGATCCAGGAACAGCGGGGCGATTTCCTGCCGGGAGCGCGCGGAGTGGCGTAGCGGCCTCCAAGTCCGCGTTCGGGAGCGGCCGAACCGTGCTAGGATCCGGCGCGGCCCCCGCCTCCTGCCGACCGTGGGCGAGGGTTCGTGACCCTTCCAGCGGAGACCCCCGTGCCCGGACCACTTCATGGCCTCAATGTTCTCGATCTGAGCGAGTACGTCTGCGGGCCTTACGCCACCAAGTTGCTGGCCGACTTCGGCGCAGACGTCATCAAGGTGGAGCGGCCGGGCGGAGACCGCGGGCGGGCGTTAGGCCCGTTTCCTGGCGCCGTTCCGCACCTTGAAAAGAGCGGCACATTCTTCTTCTTCAACACGAACAAGCGATCGATCGAACTCGACCTGAAGACGGCCGAAGGGCGTGAAACGTTCCTCTTGTTAGTAGACCGGGCAGACGCGGTGGTCGAGAGTTTCAGGCCGGGTGTACTTGACCGGCTGGGAATCGGCTGGGACGTGATCCACGCCCGGCGGCCAGACCTGCCCCTGATTTCGATCAGCAACTTCGGCCAGGAAAGCCCGTATCGCGACTACGCCGGCGACGAACTCACGCTGTACGCGCTGGCCGGCGAGCTCTACACCATGGGCATCATCGAGCGTGAGCCGGTGACGATGTTCGGCACCGCCTCGCTGGTCGAATCCGGATCAGCCGCAGCAGTCGCCATATTCGCAGCGATCCTGGCGAGCAAAGAGCAGGGCATCGGGCAGCGCGTCGATTACTCGATCGCGGACAGCCACTTCCTGGGCGCCGACCGGAGGCACGTCACCACGATCGCTTTCGAGTTTTCCGGGCGCAAGACGGTGCGCGCCTCGCACTTCAACCGGCCAGCGCTAACGGGCGTCTACCCCTGCGCTGACGGCTACGTTGAGTTCTCGTCCGCGGCGTTGAGGCTCGACCGCTTCAATCGCATGCTGGGCGAACCAGAGTGGCTCCAGGACGCGAAGTGGTATGAGCGCGGCGCCCTGCTGGATGCGGACAACGTGGCCGAGCTGGACGCCTACTTCTTCGCCTGGCTAAGTGACCACACCAAGCGCGAAATCTGGGCGGCGGCGCGCGAAGCAAAGGTGCTCTGCGGGCCGCTGTTTGACGTCGCCGAAATCAGTGCTGACTCGCACTTCCGAGGCCGCGGGTTCTGGACGAAGGTCAAGCACCAGGTGCTCGGCGAGATCGAAATCCCCGGCCGCCCGTTCACCATGCCGAAAACACCGTGGTCGCTTCGCCGGCCAGCGCCGCTGCTCAACGAGCACAACGCCGAGATCCGCTCCGCACTCAAGGTCGCGCCGGTCGCGGAGGTTCGCACCGCCCGGAAGGCAAGCGTGCGGCTGCCGCTCGAGGGGCTGCGCGTGATAGACCTCTGCGTTGTCTGGGCGGGGCCGTTCGCTACGCTCCTGTTGGGCGACCTTGGTGCCGAGGTGTTGAAGGCGGAGAACTCACACGTGATGCAGCCAATGACCCGCGGCACCATCGCACGACCCCCGAAACAGCTCATCGCGCGATACCCTCCGAGCCTGGGCGGTTACCCGAACAACGATCCCGGCGAGCGGCCGTGGAACTACAACCCCACCTTTGTTCAGCTCTATCGGAACAAGAAGAGCTTTACGGTTGACCTGCGCACAGAAGAGGGGAAGGAGATCTTTGGCAGGGTGGTGGCGCAGTCCGACGTGCTCATCGAAAACAACGCCACCGAGACGCTGGAGAAGCTCGGGATCAACTACGACTGGCTGCGCAAGTACAAAAGCGACATCATCATGGTGCGTATCCCGGCGTACGGATCCACGGGCCCCTACAACCAGGCGCGGGCGCTCGGCGTCCACCTCGAAAGCGTCATGGGTCACACCCTCTTGCGCGGCTACAGCGAAAGCGACCCCTCAGACAACTCGCCGATCTTCTCTGGAGACTACCTGGCGGGGGCGCAGGCGGCGCTGGCCGTGATGATGGCCGTCTGGCACCGCAACCGCACCGGCGAGGGCCAGCTCGTCGAAATAGGCCAGGCGGAGAACGCCTCAGCGATGCTCGCCCAGGCGTTCATGGAGTACGCACTCAACGGGAAAGTGCTCGAACGCCGCGGCAATCGTTCGATCTTCGACCTCGCCCCGGCGGGTATCTACCCGTGCCTGAGTGTGGGCCCAGCGGAAGACTGCGGAGACCGCTGGATCGCCCTCACCATCGCCAGCGACGAACAGTGGCAACTGCTGCGTGGGCTCATGGAGTACCCGGATTGGGCGATGGACCCAGTGTTCGACACAAACGCCGGCCGATTGGCCGCGCACGACGCCATCGACGCGCAGCTCAAGACCTGGACCGCCACGTTCGACGATTACGCCCTCTTTCATCTGCTTCAAGGGGTAGGCATCGCCGCCGCCCCGGTGCTCGAAGGCTCGCGGGCGTTCGACGACGCTCATGCCTTGGCCCGTGGGCTCCATCAGCCGCAAACGCTGCACGGCGGCATCGGGCCGTACCGCTTCAACACGCCCTTCATGCGCTTCTCCGAGACGCCCCTCACCGTCCGCCAGGCGCCGGTCGCGCTCGGCGAACACAACGACTACGTCTATCGCGAACTGCTGGGCGTGGATGACGCGGAATACGAGCGACTCGTGGGCGCGGGGCACATCTCGATGGACTTCGACGCTTCAATCCCGTGACCCTGGTTTCGACGTGGGAGCTGCAAACGTGGGCGGAGCGAGCCGGGCAAGCCGCAGGCAGCTTCCTAGCGCAGCAACCGCCGCAGACCTCGAAGCACCACCCAGGCAGTGAAGCCACTAGCGAGGATCGCTGGCACGAAGGACATCGGGTCGTTGATTCGCTTGAATTCGGCGAAACCGTCGTGGACTTCGATGAAGCCGATGGGCGAGGCCATCACGCCGCCTCCGCCGCCTGAGCCCTCGTCGTGCTTCGAGCCATCGTCTTTATCTGACGTGTCGCTGCCGGAGCCGCCACCGAAGCCGTACCGCACCTTACCGACCGGGATGATGGTGACGCCCCCTTTTTCGACCGGGTCACCGAAGATGGCGCCGGCGTGGGCGTGGAAGCCGACGCGTTCCGCCAGCCCTTCAAGAAAACTAGAGACCCTTCCGTTTGCCGCCTGTTCAGCTTCGCGCATAACCCTGCTCACTTCGCTATCCATGGATCGCCTCCGCGGTTGGATGGATCCAATGTGCACCTTGACAGGGTACCCCGGCAAGACCCATTCGGTTGCTATACTTCGCCCTAGGCGAACCTTTTTCTACGGAGTCTTGCCATGCGCTACACCTTCGAACCTGACGTTGAGGCCTTTCGATCCGAGGTGCGCGACTTCATCGCCGCCGAACTTCCGGCAGCCGGAGGGCCGCGCGGCCGCGGAGGGGTTAACTTCGAAGGGCACGGCGAAGAGTACGCTGCCACCATGGGCTTTCAGAAGAAGTTGGCCCAGCGAGACTGGCTGGCGATGGCCTGGCCAAAGGAGTATGGCGGCGGCGGCGCGAGCCACATGCGCCAACTCGTCTACAACGAAGAGATGTCGTACGCCGGCGCCCCTCACTACAGCATGGGCATCGCCTGGGTGGGGCCCAGCTTGATGCTTTACGGCACGGACGAGCAGAAGCAGCGCTTCATCCCTCGCATCACCGGAGGCGATGACTGGTGGTGCACCCTCTACAGCGAGCCCGGCGCCGGCAGCGACCTCGCCGCCCTGCAAACTAGCGCCGTCAAGGATGGCG
>JBDUAL010000156.1:0-4999 GCA_040004685.1 Anaerolineaceae bacterium
AATCCGTTCCAGCAGAGTCCCTCGGGGGCGAACGCGTTGCCGGTGCCCACGAAGCGAAGATCCAGGTGAGTCATAGCGAGAATGTACCGCGTTAGAGGGTGCTGCGTTTGAGACGGAGCTCACGTTGGATTGTCGGCACGCTTGGCCGCACAATTCAGGGGTGAGCTATCGGGTAGGGATCATCAACGTCACAGGCTTCGCAGGGATGGAGGCGGCGCGTCTGCTTTGGAACCACCCAGAGGCTCGAATCACGGCGGTCACCGGGCGGTCGCTGGTCGGCCAGCGGCTCGGCGACGCCTTTCCCCATCTTACGGTTTACGGTGACCTGCCGATTTCAGCCGAGATTGAGGGTGACGTTGACGTGGTGATGTCGGCGCTGCCAACGGCTGAAAGCGCCATCGTTTGTGCCCCCTTCGTACGGGCCGGGGTGAAGGTCATTGATATTGCGGCTGACTTTCGGCTAAAGACACCCGCCGCGTTCGAGACGTGGTTTTCGAAGCCGCACCCCGCGCCAGAGTTACTCCCCGAGGCTGTTTACGGATTACCTGAACTGAACCGCGCCGCGATCGCGAAGGCGAATTTGGTCGCCAATCCGGGCTGCTACCCTGCAGCCTCGATTCTCGCACTGGCTCCCGCCGTTGCGGCAGGATTGGTCGGAGACCAGATCGTTGTGGACGCAAAGTCGGGAATCTCCGGAGCGGGTCGCGGCAGCGGCGGGAGCTTCGGGTACGCCGAAGTGAACGAAGACGTTTCGGCGTACAAGGTGGCGAACCACAACCACCAGCCGGAGATCGCACAGGAGCTTGGCGCGATGCGGGAGGGGCCCCCACCGCGAATCACGTTTGTGCCGCACCTCGTGCCGATGACTCGTGGCATCCACGCTACCTGCTACGCGCCCCTGTTGCGCGCCGTGAGCCAGGCTGAGGTGGTTGCGATCTACCAAAGTTTTTACGAAACGGCGCTGTTCACGCGGGTCACCGTCGCACCCCCACATACGAAACACACTCTCGGGAACAACATGTGCCTCGTCCATCCAGTGGTTGATGAGCGCAACGACATGCTCGTAGCTATTGGCGTCCTGGATAATCTCGTGAAGGGTGCCGCCGGACAGGCGATTGAGAACATGAACCTGATGCTCGGAATCGACCAGACTGCGGGACTGAACCTCGCCGCGGTGTACCCGTAATGGCCGCTTTGGTGGACCCGGCTGGGAGCAGCACCTCACCCAAAGGTTTCCGCGCCGGGGCTGTGTACGCGGGAATGAAGACCTACGGGGACGGGAAGCTGGATCTCGCTATCCTGGCGTCGGACTTTCCCTGCACGGTAGCGGCTACCTTCACCAAGAACTTGCTCCATTCCGCCTCTGTTGATGTCAACCGAGCGCATCTTGTCGCGGGGCGTCCCCGAGCCGTTGTGGTCAATGCCGGCATCGCAAACTCAAGCACCGGTGAACGTGGCCTTGCTGACGCTGAGCAGATGGCCGCGTGGGTCGCTGAGAAACTCCAACTCCAGGCGAACGATGTACTGGTCTGCAGCACGGGTGTGATCGGCCACTTCCTGCCGATGGCGAAGATCGAACCAGGGATCGCGGAAATTAGCCTCCGTCCCGATGGCGGGCTGGATCTTGCGCATGCGTTCATGACGACCGATACGCGCCCGAAACGGGCCTCCGTCGCGTTCGGGCCGTATACCCTTGGCGGCTGTTGTAAGGGGAGTGGCATGATCCACCCAAACATGGCCACAATGCTGGCGTTCTTGACGACGGACGCTCCGATCGAGCAAGGGTTCCTTCAACGCAGCCTGAGCGCCGTCGTCGACCGCTCGTTCAACCTGCTCTCGATTGACGGCGACACGAGTCCGAGCGATACAGTCCTCTTGTTTGCGAACGGAGCGGCCGGAGGAAGCCCGCTCGACGAAGGCTCGCCACTGCGGAAAGAGTTCGAGGACGCACTCGATGCTCTCTGTATTTATCTGGCCAAAGAGATGGCCCGAGACGGCGAGGGCGCCACGAAGCTCATTGAGGTGACGGTCTCTGGCGCGGCCAGCCGTGCGGACGCGAGCGCAGTCATTCGCTTGATGACTACCAGCTACCTCCTGAAGAGCGCAGTCCACGGGGCCGATCCCAACTGGGGGAGGGTGGTGGCCGTTGCCGGGCGGTCTGGGGTACAGCTTTCCGAGGAACGTTTCGTCGTCGACATTTGTGGCACAAGGGTGTTTGAGCGAGCGGAACCGACGGAGTTCGACCCTAGGCGGGTCGCGACCGCGATGCTGAGCGACACGGTGACAATAGCCGTAGATCTCGGGGTCGGGGAATTTACGGCCACCGGTTGGGGCTGTGATCTCTCCGCTGAGTATGTGTCAATAAACGCCGACTACCACACTTGATCGGCCCCATGGTTATCAAGATCGGCGGGAGCACGCTGGGCGATGCGGACACAACGTTCGCGGACCTTGCGGCCATGGCGCGCTCCGGGGACGTGCCAATCGTCGTGCACGGCGGTGGGGCCGAGGCGAATCGCTGGCTTGATGCGATGGCCATCCCGAGCCGGTTTGAACGCGGCCTGCGTGTCACCGACGAGCGCGTGCTCCCGGTTGTCGTGGCGGTATTCGCGGGGCTGGTAAACAAGCGGATCGTCGCCGCCATCAACGGTGCCGGTGCGAGCGCGGTGGGAGTCTGCGGGGCCGACGGGCGAACGTTGGAGTGTGCCGTGCTCGCGCAGGAACTCGGCTTCGTGGGCGAGCCGGTACGCGTCAACACCGCTGCTGTGCTGGCGCTTCACTCTGCTGGTTTCATCCCCGTGATCGGACCCATCGGGTTTGTGCCCGGAGACGGCGATGACCAACTAGTCAACGTCAACGCTGACACGGTGGCTGGTAACATCGCCGCCGCTGTTGGAGCCCGCCAGCTCGTATTCCTGACTGACATCGATGGTGTGCGTGGGCCTGAGAACACGGTGGTTCACGACCTTTCGGAGTGGCTTGCACGCCAGTGGGTCGCCGATGGGACGATCGGGGGAGGCATGATCCCGAAGGTGGAAGCGTGCCTTCACGCATTGGCGCTTAGCGTGCCAGCGCAGATAGTCGACGGACGGAGGCCCCACAGCCTACGGAACCTGACGGGCGCCGGGACGACGTTCACCAGATAGCCAACCCGCGTCTGTTAACGTGCCGACGTACACTTATTGTTCGAGCCTGCACCATTTGGGCAGTGCGTGGAGCTATGTGTGGACGCAGATTCCGCGATCCTGGCGAACGAAACCAGTGACACCGTTGTCGAAGTGAATCTCGACGATTCCCGGTTGTACCTGAACCGGGAGTTGAGTTGGCTGGAATTCAACGCGAGGGTGCTCGCTGAAGCGTTCGATGGCCGTAATCTGCTCCTCGACCGGTTGCGATTCCTTGCGATCGCAGCGAGCAACCTCGACGAATTCTTCGCCAAACGGGTCGGCTGGCTCAAGCGGGTGCTCGCCTCCGAACCGCGGACGATCACTGTGGACGGGCGGACCATCGCCGAGCAGCTTGGGATGGTGATCGCACGTTGCGCCGGTCAGCGACGCGAGATGGATGCGTGCTGGCGAGACGCGATCGCCCCGGCGCTCGCGGGGCGGGGCATCCAAATCGTGCGGTTCACAGAGGTCGATGCAGAGGCGCAGAGGCGGCTGCGGGCTTACTTTGAGCAGGCTATCTTCCCTGTGCTGACGCCGCTGGTAGTCGACCCTTCCCACCCGTTCCCCTTCATTAGCAGCGGAAGTCTTTCCCTTGCGCTGAACGTGCGGAACCCCGTCACGGGTGAGGATCGGTTCGCGCGAATCAAGGTTCCCCAAAACCGGCCCCGGCTGATCGATGCCGGGGACATGCGGTTTGTTCTCCTGGAGGAACTGATCGCGGCGCAAGTGGGGCTGCTTTTCCCCGGTATGCAGGTCACAAGCTGGCACGCACTGAGAGTAATTCGGAGCGCCGAGATTGGGAGCCCCGGCGAAGAATCGGACGATCTGTTGGAGTTGATCGAGAGCGAACTGCGGCGACGACGCCTGGCGGAGGCGGTGACGTTGGAAATCACCGGTCAGCTTGCACCGAGCCGGTTCGAGTTGTTGCTCGAAGAGCTGGCCCTGAGCGAAGAGGACGTCTACCAGTCGGAGGGGCCGCTTGGGCTGGCCGACTTCGATCTCCTGGCGGCGCTGCCGTTCGCAGACCTCACCGCGCACCCGTTCGTCCCGGCAGTGCCTTCAGCCTTCGTCGGCACGACCGATCCGGCCTCGTTCTTTGCGATGATCCGTGAGCGCGATGTGTTGGTTCACCACCCCTACGAATCGTTTGATGCGACGGTCGTGCGTTTCATCGACGAAGCCGCTGATGACCCTTCTGTGCTTGCGATCAAGCAGACCATGTATCGAACTTCGCCGGACTCGCCGATTCTCGAGTCGCTAATCGATGCGGCCAGTCGCGGCAAACAAGTGGCGGTACTGGTCGAGCTCACCGCGCGGTTTGATGAGGCGAACAACATCGATTGGGCGCGCAGGCTAGAGCGAGCTGGCGTGCACGTGGCGTACGGACGCCCAGATCTCAAGATCCACAGCAAGATCTGCCTCGTCGTCAGGGAGGAGGTGACCGGCGTCATGATGTACGCGCATATTGGGACCGGCAACTACAACTCGCGTACGGCACGGCTCTACACGGACCTGGGTCTTTTCACCTCGGATCCTGTCATCTGCGGTGACCTCGTTCACATCTTTAATTACCTCACCGGCCATGCCGACCTCGTTGAGACACGCGATCTGCTGGTTGCGCCGAACAATCTGCGCATAGCGCTCGAGCAGCGAGTGCGGAGGGAGATCGCGAACGCCCTGGCGGGTCAGCCAGCGAGGATCGTGTTCAAGATGAACGCCTTGGAGGATCGCGACTTCACGAGACTCCTGTACGAAGCGGCGCAGGCTGGAGTCAAGGTCGATCTCATCGTCCGTGGCATCTGTCGCATCCGGCCCGGCTTGCCCGGACTCAG
>JBDUAL010000157.1:0-4973 GCA_040004685.1 Anaerolineaceae bacterium
GTCGTGCAGTGATGGGGTGGCGGCGGCGCCTAGGACGCCCGCCCAGCGGCGCTTCGGGTGCTCACTCGTCAAGGCAAGATGTACGCCGAGGTCAACTTCCGGGTGGATCCGCTGGTAATCAGCTACCTGCCGAATGTGCGGGGCGGGCATGATGACCGACCCCGACGTGAGGCGCCCGCATTCCAACAACTCAAATGTGGCCAGGTTCGCCGCTTCGCAGCATCCCATGTCGTCGGAATGGAGGACGAGGAGTTTGGTTTTCGGCGAGTGGCCGAGCCGTTCCGCGAGGTTCATCGGCTGAGCTTACGCGGCTGTTTGTCGGTCCGCGATCAGTCGCCGTAGACGCTGGCCAGCAGCGCGAACATATCCGGGTCGTGCGCCTTCAGCCAGGCACGATCTCGCCTTCCGCGAAGGTCCATCGAAAGAAAATATGCCTGGGTGGATTCGGCGAAATACTCGTTGGGGTTGGTGGTCGCGTAGTCGACTCCGCGTTTGTAGGTGCCGTTGTTGATCGACTCCTGAAAGAACCGTTTTACGTCAAAGTAGTCGGCAGGACCAAGCGTCCAGCCCTGAACGAGGTGCCCAACTTCGTGGAACAGGATGTTCAGGCCACCACACGGCCCGGACGTGTCCCCCAACAGGTCGAGCTCGTTGACCGTGGCGACGGGGTAGTCAGCGCGATCGGCAACGCCGCAGACGTGATTGAAGTCGATGCTCGTCTGGCGAGCGAGGCAGGCGAACTCGGGTAGGTCTAGCACACCCTGCTTCGCATCGGCAACGATGATGTACGCGCCCTCTTCCGCGAGCCGATCTTCGAGGTTGTTGTTCTGGAAGAGCCGCTCTACGGTCTTGCGAGCAGCCTCCATCGCGGCATCATCGACCTCGGAGACTCCGACGATCGTCAGACCGTTGGCCTGGACGCGCTTGGTGTAAATCGCTGGGAACGTGCGCTCCGATTTCACGGACGGGCGATGCAGTACGCCCTGGCAGACCGAGGCGCCGGGCTTGTACACGGCGTCCGGCGCGGACGAATCTGGTTCCGCAGTCGCAACGGCAGCGACCGGCCGTTCGGAGGTCGACGATTGGAAGAGCAGCACGCCGCCGCCCAGCGCGCCGACGATCGCCAGCGCGACAAGGGGCAACAGAAGAACGCCGCGAGTACCCACGCCCGCAAGCTTCCGGCCTAAGGGCGTGTCTGCTCAAGTGGGCGCCCTTTACTTGAGCGCCCAGCGCACGGAAATATCGACCGTAACACTGCCGCTGCCGGGCTGGAGCGGCGTCGCAAATGCGGCGTCCTTCTGCCCCACGGAGGCCGCCTGGGCGAACACGGGTTGCGGAGGATTGTTTACCTGCGTCTCGGAGATCGTCACCGGCTGCCCCAAACTTACACCGCCGAGCTTCGCCAACTGCTCCGCCTTCTTCCGCGCGTCCTTCATCGCCGCTTCGCGCGCCTGCTCTAGCAGCTTCTCGTTGTCTTCGATTCCGAAGCGGATACTCTGAATCCGCGCGTCGTTGCCACCGGCAGCGACGGCGGCATCGACGACCTTGCTAAAGGTGTCCAGCTTTCGCACTTTCGCCTCGACCGTATTGGTCACAACGAAACCGATAATCGTTGGCTGCGCATTCTGCTTGGTAAAGTCGTACTGGGGTTGAATCGAGAAGTTGGACGTCTTGATGTCCTTTTCAGCGATGCCGTTGCCTTTGAGCGACTTGATGACGCTGTCCGCCGACTGCGCCGCGCGGTTGCGCGCTTCTTCGATGGTGGGCGCGGTTACCTGCACACCAACATCGAAGAAGCCGGTGTCGGACGGCGCCTGCACGTCCCCGTGCCCGGCGACTGTCACGCCGCTCAGGTCCGTGGGGGTGGTGTTGACGGTGGTGTCGCCCTCGCAGGCCGTCGTAAGCGCGGCAACTGCCAGGACTCCGGCGGTAGCGAGTGCGAGGACAAGTATTCGTTTCACGGGTCATCCCTCCTTGTGGTTCTTGAGAACCGAAGCCACACGGCCCCGGCAGCGATGGCGACGCGCAGTAGGGCGAATTCGAGCCAACGGCGCCCGCTCACCCCGTCACCCGTGGATGAGTCGTCTCGCGACGGCAACTGATCGGGGGCCGAGGCAGAATCGGCCAGCGCCTCAGGCGAGACGGAACCAAACGCGCCCGCCGTTCCTGGCGAACCGGAAGCTGCAGGCAACGGAGCCGATCGATCAGCGGCTTGTGGCACGGCGGCCGCTCCGACAGCCGGCGTCGCAACGTTCCCACCGGATACCGACCCTGACGAGGATGCCGCCGTGGCGGCCGACTGCTGTGGCGCTGCGGCCTTATTTTCCGTAGAACTCCTCAGGGCGGATTGGGGCTGAGTTTCGCTTTGAGACGAACTGCTGCCGAACACACCGGTGCTCAGCACGACGAGTAGTGCGAACGCCGCGAGGGCCGTAGCCCCCTGGGCGAATCGCAGCGGGGTGGCGCTTCTTGGGCGCTGGACGGCGGCGGCAGGCCGGCTGACCATCTGTGGGGTCAGTCGGAAGGAGCGCGGGGCTTCCTCTGCTGGGAGCGCAGCGAGAACTAGCTTCACGCGGCGCACAGCTTCTACGGCTTGCAAGCACTCCCGACAGCGAAGCGTGTGAGTCTCGAAGCGCTCCCGGCTTGAAGGAGAGAGTTCGTCGTCGACATAGGCGTTAGCCTGTGACCGGAAGCGAACATGGGGGCGCACGACCGCGAGGACTTGGGAGAGTACATCCTTCATCTGATCACCTAACGCCGCCCGACCGGGAATTGTTCCGGGTTGGCGGCCATCAGCTGCCGCAACTTCTCCCGCCCACGATGAATGCGCGACTTCACCGTCCCGCTGGAGGCACCGGTCATTTCGGCCACTTCTTCGTATCGAAAACCGCAGAGGTCACAGAGCACCACCGCCTGCCGCTGATCGAAGGGGACGAGCATGAGCAGGCCCTGGATCTCGCGGCTGAGTTCCTTCCGTTCAAGCAATTCGCCGATTCCTTCGCCGGGGTCCGGAACCTCGTTTGGGCCTTGATCGCTTTCGAGCATGGCGTCGAGCGAAGTTGAAGCACCTTTCCGCGTACGGCGCCGCAACTCATCCTTGCACTCATTGGCAGCGATCCGCAGCAACCAGGCCCTCACGTTGCCACCATGAAACTGGGCTGTCGCGCGGTAGCCAGAGATGAACGCTTCCTGGGTGGCGTCCTCAGCAGCTTGCCGCTCCCCCAGTAAACGTAGACAGAGAGTGAACACAGACGACTGATGA
Source organism: Anaerolineaceae bacterium (assembly GCA_040004685.1). GTDB lineage: Bacteria > Chloroflexota > Dehalococcoidia > Tepidiformales > Tepidiformaceae > PNKC01. Next base: position 3,263 of record JBDUAL010000157.1, read on the forward strand.
CGCTCCACGAGGCTGTTGAAGGCGTCGAGGTTGCCGTCTTTTGTAAGAGAGACCAATCGCTCGTCGGAGGGGTCTAAACCGCCTTCCATCTGGTGGGCGAGCGTAGGTCAATCGCCTGTAAAGGGCGAACGCACTCGCCAAGCACACCGCGGAGGCTATGCTACTCTCATGACCATGGAAAGCGGGGGAGAGCGCCCAAACGAGGCCGACGAACAACCCTCCGAAGAGTCGGAGAACTGGTACTTCAACATGCCCGGCGGGGCATGGGAACGTCAGGAAGAAAAGAACCGCGAGCTTCGCGAACGGGTTCAGCGCAACCTGGACAACCCTGCTCCGCACACGGACCCGTTTGCCTCCCCAAAGACGAACGATGAGCGCGGGTTCTTTGGTCGCGAACAGAAGCAAGAAGAGCCTGAAGGGCACACCACCGCTGGCGGCACCTTCCGGCTCGCCAAGGGTGGTTTTCAGGCCGCCGAGCCGCCGGCAGAAGCGGACGCCGACGACGGCGATTGGTCGAGCGAGCCCCTGCTCCCGCTCCGTCGTCGAGCCGTGGACGAATCGCCGCTTCCGTTGCCATCGACCGACTGGGATACGGACGACGACGCGCGGGGCGAAGACATCCAGAACAGCATGCATAAGGGGTCCAGTTCGAGCACCGGCGGAGGCCCGGCGAGCGACGCGAGCAGCCCATCCATTCCGGTTGAGCCGGCGGATCCGCGCCCCCCGTCCCTTCCACTGACATTCAAACTGACCCGTCCCGAGAGCGAAGCAGCAACCGAAGACGACAAGCCCTCGCGGTGGAGGGACACGTTCTTTGCTGGAGGCGAAGAGTCCGGGGGGCTTAGATCAATGCGCGAATGGGCGGAGAGCGGTCCTGTCCTTCCCCCTCGCGAGGAACCCCGTGATCAACCAGCCGACATCCCAGCGGAGTTTCTCAAGCCGTTCGACTGGGAGATCGAGGAAGCGGTTGCGGCCACATCTTCGGAGATTCCGGCGGAATTCCTTAAGCCGTTCGAGTGGGAAGCCACCCCGGAGCCAGCGGAGGCCCGGCCGACCGGTCCGTCAGTCGTCGAGCCTGTCAACGCACTAATGCCGTCTGCGCTACACGATGAGCATCCCTCGGAATTCCTTTCAGCACCCGAATCAGGAGACGAGTCGCTCCAAGCGGACCTGTCCCCTCTCCACGCTGAGCGCCCTGCATCCATTCCCCCGATCGAGACGAGCGAAGATAAGCCAGCGGGCCTTTTCGGACGGCTGTTCGGACACAAGAAGCAGCACCAGGCGGCTGAGAAGCCGCCTGAAGCCGAAACAGCGGGGCCGACCCAACGCGCTGCGGACTGGGTGACGGACGCGGAGACGGCCGGGAACGGCGGCGCGCTGCCCACTACTTCGTCTGAGGCAGAGTCCATCCCCGAAGAAAGCCCCTGGAGGTGGCCCGCCGAACCCGCGGCCGTGACGGTCGACGAAGCAGCCCCTGCATTCGAAGCAGCGCCCACTGTCGAAGTCGAATCTCGGCCGGTATCCGAAGAAAGCCCCTGGACGTGGCCCGCCGAAGCCGCGGCCGTGACGGTCGACGAAGCAGCCCCTGCATTCGAAGCAGCGCCCAGTGTCGAAGTCGAATCTCAGCCGGTATCCGACGAAAGCCCCTGGACGTGGCCCGCTGAGGCCGCGGCCGTGACGGTCGACGAAGCTGCCCCTGCATTCGAAGCAG
>JBDUAL010000158.1:0-4944 GCA_040004685.1 Anaerolineaceae bacterium
CAGCGCCTGCCGCGCCCCTCGATGTCCTTGCCCAGCATTGGGACGAACTGAGACGGGACCCAGACTCGGTCCCAGGCAGCGACTGGCCTTAGCGGGAGCAGGGATCGCGTTGAAAACGGCGGAAACGTCACGTATTCTCGACTAACTAAGTCAACATTGGCGGTGGCAGTGATGACCCAAGCCCTCACCGGGGTGGGACAGGATTCCGCGGTGCGTAGCGCAAAAGAACTTGCTGCCCGGTTCGCCCTGACCGCGGCAGAAGTGGACCGCACGGCTGCGTTCCCGTTCTCAAACTTCGAAGCATTACGGGACGCGGGCCTCCTCAATCTCACGGTGCCCACGCGGTTCGGGGGATCGGGTGCGGGGCTGGAAACGGCATGCCGCGTGGTCGCGACGATCGGTGGTGGGGAACCATCTACGGCGCTGGTCTACGCCATGCACTTGATCTACCACGCGCTGGCAGCCCTCAACCGCGCGTGGACGCCATCCGTCCACGAGATGCTGTGTCGCGAATCGGTGCGAGGCATCGCGCTAGTAAACGTGATGCGCGTTGAGCCCGAACTAGGCACACCAACTCGCGGCGGCCTGCCTTCGATGACGGCTGAGCGAACCGACTCTGGGTGGCGGATATCAGGACACAAGATTTACGCCACGGGGAGCCCGCTGCTGCGCTTTTTCATCTGTTGGAGCCGTACCGCCGGGGATGACCCACAGGTCGGTTGGTTCGTTGTGCCCCGTGAAGCGCCGGGGTTGCGAATCTTAGAGACCTGGGATCACATGGGGATGCGTGCGACAGGGAGTCACGACCTCATCCTCGAAAACGTCGAGATTCCCGCGGAGTACGCCGTGGACATTCGCGCGCCAGAAGCCTGGCTGCCGCCGGATCCCGTGCAATCTTCGTGGAATAATCTGGTGCTGGCGGCACTTTACCACGGGATCGCGCGGGCGGCGGCGACGTGGCTACATGGCTACCTTCATTCCCGGGCGCCGGCCAATCTCGGTAGCTCACTGGCGACTCTTCCGCGCTTCCAAAGCAGCGTTGGCGAGATTGAGGCGTTGCTCTGGGAGAACGAACGATTGATCTTTGGCCTGGCGGCTGAACTGGACCACTGTAGCTACGAGGCGAAAGTCGCGTCGCAGACCGCGTTCGCCAAATTCGCGGCGACCAACAACGCAGTGCGGGCAGTGGATATCGCGATGGGACTAATCGGAAACCCCGGCCTGGCGCGTTCGAATCCGCTGGAACGCTACCACCGCGACGTGCTCTGTAGCCGAATTCATATGCCGCAGGACGATATGGTTACGCTCAATGCGGGCAAAGCCGCGCTCGGGATTCAGCCATAACAACCACCATTGCGGAGGGAGCCACACGTGCCAGTTGAATTAATCGGGATGATCGGGACGCGGTCGGCGTCGGAGTTAGATGGCCCGGCGGCGTCACTCGTTGGCGGACACATCGAGCCGAATTTCGTCCGCGATTTCGCCCGCACTCACGAAGAGGCTGGGTTCGACCGTGTTCTGGTGGGATATGGATCCAGCGGGCCGGACGGATTTAGTGTTGCATCGTACGCCGCCTCCATGACGGACAAGTTGGGCTTTCTGATCGCCCACCGGCCGGGATTTGTCGCGCCAACCCTGGCCGCGCGCAAGGCGTCGACGCTCGACCAGTTCACAGGTGGGCGCGTCGCCCTGCACATCATCACCGGCGGGAACGATGCGGAGCAGCAACGCGATGGAGACTGGCTCGACCACGACGCGCGTTATCGGCGAACTGATGAATATCTCGAAGTCGTTCGGAAGACGTGGACAGCCTCCGAGCCGTTCGATTTCGAAGGCGAGTTCTACCACGTCCGCAAGGCAACGTCAGAAGTTAAGCCATTGCAGCGGCCGCACCTCCCGCTCTACTTCGGCGGGATGTCCGAATCCGCCTTGTCGGTGGGGGCCAAGCACGCGGACGTCTTCGCAATGTGGGGCGAGCCGCTCGCAGAGGTCCGGCAGCAGATTGCGAAAGTAAACGCCGAGGCGACGAAGTTCGGGCGCCAGCCGCGGTTCAGCGTTTCGTTCCGGCCGATCCTGGCGGCCACGAACGAGAAAGCGTGGGAGAAAGCTCATGACTACCTGGAACGCATCCTTGCGCTACGCAAGCCGACGAATGGCGCACCCGCGAACCACAAGCCGCAGGCGGTGGGGTCACAGAGGTTGCTGGAACTGGCTGACCAGGGAGACGTACACGACGAACGGCTGTGGACGGCGATTGCCGCGGCCGTTGGCGCTTACGGAAACACAACGGCACTCGTTGGCACACCAGAGCAGGTGGCTGAATCGCTGCTCGCCTATTACGACGAGGGAGTGACGACGCTACTGATCCGTGGCTTCGAACCAATGGCTGACGCCGCCGACTATGGACGGGATCTGATTCCGATGGTTCGGGCAGAGGTAGCGAAGCGTGACGGACAACCGGCGATTGTCGGTTAAATTGGGGCCACTCGGCCGTGCCCTAACAGTGCGCTCCGTGCCACGATGGTGGTGTGCAACCAGATGGTGTGAGCCTGTTTACGGGAATCGGCGGGAGCGAGGCGGTGAGCCGCGTCGTTGAGCGATTCTACGAGTTGGTGGAAGCCGACGCTGAGCAGCGCTCTATCTACCCGGAAGATCTGACGCCGGGAAAGGAGAAGTTGAAGCTCTTTTTCGAACAGTGGATGGGCGGCGAGGCCCGGTACTCCGAGCTCTACGGGCACCCGCGGTTGCGCATCCGCCACTTCCCCTTCGTGATTGACGAACTGGCGGCAGGCCGTTGGCTGCGCTATATGCGGCAAGCAATGAAAGCCGAGGGGATGGACGAAGCGACACTGACGGCAGTGTTCACAGCGTTCGGACCGCTCGCCCACCACATAGTGAACGCGGGGCAGGACGTGCCGCGTGATGGAGTCCAGCCGGGCCAGCGGTTGGACTGAGAAACGTACGAATGCGGCCCGGCCGTCGCCGCGTAGAGTAGACGGCACTTGAACAACCGGAGTTTTGCCATGCAAGTAGCCCCAATCCCAGGCCTCGACCCGGAGATCAACGATGTCCGCCTCGCCACGGCAAACATCGTCAATCGCTACGTCATCCCGAACGAAGACCGTCTCGGTGACTGGGAGAGCCCTCACCGTCCAGAACTTTTCCGTGAGTTGCAGGAAAATGTGAAGAAAGCTGGCCTCTGGGCGCCGCACCTGCCGAAGGAGTACGGCGGCATGGGCATTGGCTTCCTGAAGCACGCCTACATGAACGAAATCCTGGCGTGGAGCGGCTATTCGAACCCGATCTTCGGAGTTGTTGCTCCAGATTCGGGGAACCAGACGATCCTGATCAAGTACGGAACGGACGAACAGAAGAAGAAGTGGCTGGAGCCGCTTATCGCCGGCGCGATCCGTTCCTGCTTTTCGATGACGGAGCCGGATGCACCGGGCTCAAACCCTTACGCCATTCAGACGCGGGCCGTGCGGGATGGCGACGATTGGGTGATCAACGGCCGGAAGTGGTTCACCTCGGGCGCAAAGGGCGCAGCGTTCGCAATCGTCATGTGCCGCACCGAAGAGTCCGATGGAACGGGTGGCACGCGTGAGAAAATGACCCAGATTATCGTCCCTACCGACACGCCGGGATTCAAAATCGAACGCTCCATCCCCGTTTGGGGGCGCGACAGTAACCATTGCGAAATCACCTACTCGAACGTGCGCGTGCCGGTAACGAACCAGTTGGGCCGGACGGGCACGGGCCACCAGGCTGCTCAGGACCGTCTGGGCGCGGGGCGCGTTTTTCATTGCATGAACAGCATCGGCCAGATGTGGCGAGCCTTCGACCTGATGGTACAGCGCGCGATCTCGCGTGAGGTGCATGGCGGAAAGCTGGAAACAAAGCAATTCATCCAGGGGTTCATCGCCGACAGCTACATTGACATCCAGGCGGCACGGCTGATGACGATCCACACCGCCCAGGTGATCGACAGCGGTGGTGATTCGCGGACGGACATTTCGGCGATCAAGATCTTCGTCCCCGCCGCGTTTGAACGCGTGGTGGATCGAGCGATCCAGGTGCACGGGGCGATGGGTGTCTCCGGCGACACGCCGCTGGCCGGGATGTACCAGGGCGCCCGCACCCTTCGCATCGCCGACGGGCCGGACGAGGTGCACAAGATCTTGATCGCCAAGAACGTGCTGAAGAAGTATCACGACGGGATGAGCTGGGACTTCGGGATCTAGAATCGAAGTCCCAGCGGGAGTTCAGGGGGTTGGCGCGGTCTCTTCATCTGCCTGGTCGGATGCGGCATTGGCGCCGGGTTCGGCGAACTGGTGAGCGGCGTGGCCGTCAAAATCCATCCCGTAGATCCGTTTGAGATCGGCGATGACTGCTAGTGCTCGCTTGCCGTGGGGGCTAGCCGCCATCTCGCCTTCTTCTCCCGGTACCGGACTGAACGAATGCAGCACGATGTTTTCGAGAAGGTTGCCCAGCGAGACACCGTTGAATTCGGCGAGGCCTTTGAGGACCTTGACCATCCGTTTTTCCATGCGGACGCCCAGTTGGACGCGTTCGATGGCCACGGGTGCGGTTGATTCTGGCATTTAGGTCCTCTCCCCAGTTGTTACCGTGGGACATTGGTAACATACAGAAGTGAGGTGCACGTCAAGGGACATCCAAGATACCCAAGCTGAGGAGTTTCAGGCCGACTGGGCGATTCGGCTAACGAAGGAAATAACCCCGAGGTCTGCAAGGCGACCTTGAGCGAGTGGCTCGATCTGTTCGCCATCGACACAAGCGTCAACTTTCAATCCCGCTCGGCGAATAATGTCAGCCCGCCGAGCAACGCGCTCAACGTCGTTGATATCAACCGTCTTCGACAATTCCATGACGATGACCATCTCGTCGCCACCACCCTTCGGACGGCCTTCAGCGGCGGCGTCAAGC
>JBDUAL010000159.1:0-4922 GCA_040004685.1 Anaerolineaceae bacterium
AATACGGTCCGCTCTGTCCGAAGTTTGTGATACTGACCATCACCAACGCGGGGTTCACTGCCCGCAACGCTTCGTAGCCAAGTCCGAGTGCAGCCATCTCGCCGGGCGCCGAGGTTTCTATAAGCATGTCGGATTGGGCGATAAGTTTGCGAAACAGGTCACGCCCGGGCTCAAGCCGCAGCTCGCAGGTGATCGAACGTTTGCCAGCGTTCATCGCCCACCAGTAGACGCTCATGTCGGGCGCCGGCTCTCCTCTGAAGAACGGGCCGTTGTTGCGCGTGGGGTCGCCGTCGCGGGGCTCGATCTTGATCACCTCGGCGCCCAACTCGCCGAGCAGCCGGGCGCAAAGCTGACCCTTCTCGTCGGCAAGGTCGAGTATGCGGTAGCCCGCGAGTGGTCCAGGCCGAGCAAGCGTGGATGATTGCTGAGAAACGACCATTGCCCCTGTTCTACCGGGAACTTCAGCGCTATTCAAACGCGGGCGCCAGGAGATCCGCCGCAGGAAACTCCAACTGCTCCAGCCCGCCATCTAATGCGTCTGCAATGCGGTCGAGAACAGTACGTAGCCCCCAACGCTTTTCGGCCGAAACCAGCACGACGTTCCGGGGTGGGGCGCCTGCTCCGTGGATGGCGACGCGCGCCTCATCGTAGTTCGCCACGCGGCGCCCGCCCTCGTCCCTCAGGAGGTCAACCTTGTTCAGAGCCAGCAGTCGCGGCCGTTCGATAACGCCGAGGTCGGCGAGCGTAGTATCCACGGCCTGTGTCTGCTCGAAGGCGTTGGGGTGCGAGATATCGATCACGTGGAGGAGCAGATCCGCCTCGGCCAACTCCTCGAGGGTGGCGCGGAACGCTGCGACGAGGTCAGTCGGCAGCTTTTGAATGAATCCCACGGTATCGGTCAAAAGGACCACTTCGCCGGTGGTCAGGCGGAGCCGCCGCGTCACCGGATCGAGCGTAGCGAAGAGTTTGTTCTCGGCGAGGACATCGGCGCCCGAGAGCGCGCGCATGAGCGTGGATTTTCCGGCGTTGGTGTAACCCACCAAAGCAACCACGGGGATCCCGTTTCGTTCGCGCCGACGCCGATAAAGGGCCCGCTGAGTACGAACATCCTCCAGTTCCACCTTGATCCGGCTAATGCGGCTATTGATCAATCGGCGGTCAGTTTCAATTTGCGTTTCGCCCGGTCCCCGGGTGCCAATTGCACCCTCCATACGCTCCAGGTGAGACCACTGGCCGGCCAGCCGAGGGAGGAGGTACTGCATCTGGGCGAGCGCCACCTGCAAGCGCCCCTCACGCGTGTGCGCTCGCGTCGCAAAGATATCGAGGATGAGCGCGGTCCTATCGATGACCTTGGTGCCAAGGGCCTTTTCGAGGTTCCGTTGCTGTGATGGCGCCAGTTCGTCATCGAAAATCACGACGTTTGCGCCCACCTCCTCAGCTGCGGCCTTCACTTCATCGACCTTGCCGCTGCCGATGTACGTCGCCACTGCGGGATGCACGAGCCGTTGAGTCGTTCGACCCACCACCTGAGCACCTGCTGTCCGCGCCAGCTCGGCTAGCTCCGCCAGAGACTCCTCGGCAGAAAGAAGTGAACCGTGGAGGTCAGCCGCAACCAGGTAGGCACGATCGACGACAGCAGCGGTGGAATGGAGGGTTCGTGGCATTCGCGCTTAGGGTACAGCAAAGGCGCCGTCACCCCACGCTCACGCCCGTCTCGCCGAGAGCCAGTTTGAGTTGGTCAATCTGCGGGATAGGCGTTGGGTCCACCCCATTGAGCAACGCCAGGTAGAACGACACGTAGTCGCCCCAGGCGGTGCCGACGAGCAACTGCTGCAGCAACCGCGCTCCGCCAACATCAATCCGTGCAACCGGAACGTGCGCCGCTTCGAACTGGGCGCAGAAAGCGTCGAACTTGGCGCGAGTCCGATCGTCGGATCGTTCTCTCGACTCGATGGCGACGAGGGCGACGCGTTCGGCGACTCTCGCCGCCGTTCCCAGTCCGACGATGAGATTGTGGGCCGCCTCCGGGAACGAGTCCGCCCCTCCAAGCATCTTCGCGTTTTCGGCGAGTTGGTTTCGGAACCTTGTCGCCACAGGCGCCATCTGCTCGCTGCCAACTACAAACGGCGTCCGTCCGAAGAGCTTCGCGGCCACCTGCTTCGCGCCGTTGCGTTCGAACTGAACGGAGGAGCCCAAGTGATCCGCTACCATCGCGGCGTGAGCGTCTGCCGCGCACTGAACATCTTCATCGTCGAGAGTCAGCAGCCCGAGCGTGGCGCCAACCCGAAGCAACGGCGCCAACCCGTGAGCGATCGCCGTCCGGGGCTTCCCGGCGTAGCGGATCTGGTGCACGGAGACACCGTCTTCCGCAGCGCGAGCGCCGAGCTTGCCCCCGCTCGTGATGCAGAGCAGGGCTGCCCCGCGTTTCCACGCGTCGTCGTAGAGGCCGAGCGCCTCGTCAGTGTCGCCACTGTGAGAGGTGACGACCACCAGGCTGCGTTCGGAAACGAAGTTCGGAAGGGAGGACTCGCGAGAGACGTACACCGGCAACTCTGCGGACTCTGCACAGAGAGTCGCGAAGTAATCGCCGGCGGTCGCCGAACCGCCCATGCCCGCAAGGACGACATTCGTCGCTTTACGCGCTGACTCGGGAAGTTGAAGGTCTTCAGACGCCTTCCATGCGAGTCGTAGCTCCAGGCCAACACGCGCGATGTGTTGCACCATTTTGCCTGCGTCCAAAGCAGGCAGTGACGGGTCGTCCAGGAGGTTCACCCTGAAACGCCCGCTATCGCCATCCCCGACTGGAGCACAGCACCCACTAGCGACTGGTCCCGAACCTCGGTGTAAATGCGCAGCAAGGGCTCGGTCCCGGAAAGCCTGAGCAACAGCCAGCCCTCCTTGATGAAGAACCGCCAGCCATCGGTACGGTCCGAGCTCAAGACGGGCCGGCCAGCGATCTCGGCCGGTTTCGCGGCGTCCAGAGTCGCCTTAAGCGCCGCGTTGGCGCCGGGTTCAAGTTCAAAATCCAAACGCTTGTAGAAGTGCGGCCCGGTGATTGCAAACACGTCTTCGAGCAGTTGTGATGGCTTCCTTCCCGTGGCTGCCAGGTAGTCGAGCAGGAACAGGCCCGAGAGAATCCCGTCGCGCTCGGGCAAGTGCCCGCGGAAGCCGTAGCCGCCGCTCTCTTCGCCGCCGATTAGCGCGTCCTCGCGCGTCATCAGGGGTCCAATGTACTTGAATCCCACCGGCGTTTCGAAGAACGGGACACCGTAGTGCTCAGCCAGCAGTCGCGCCATATCAGTGGTGGTCACCGACTTCACGATCGCGCCTCTTAGATTCCGCGGACCAAGCAAGTAGTTCACCAACAGCGCAAAGGTCCGAAGCTGGTCGACGTAAGCGCCAGCTTCGTCCACAACCCCCAGGCGATCCGCGTCGCCATCGCTCGCTATGCCGATATCGAAGCCGCCGCCCGCCACGAGTGCCATGAAGTCAGTCAGGTTCGACTCGATCGGCTCGGGGGCTCGTAATCCAGGAAAGAGCGGGTTGTGTTCGCCGTGAATCTGGGTAACGGTGGTGGCGCCGCCCCCAAGGAGCTGTTCGAAATAGCCCGCCCCAGTGCCATACATCGGATCAACGGCGATGCGAAGTCCAGCCGCTTTTATTCGCGGCACGTCCAACTGGGATGCGAGCTTCGCCAGATACGCGGGCACGGGATCGAACCGTTCGATCGCCTCGCTGGTGTCAGCTGCCATGATTATCTTCGCGGTGTCCTCCAGGATTGCCGGGACACGCCGCTGAATGTCCGCGACGATTTCGGGGCTAGCACTGCCGCCGTAGTGTGGCTTCACCTTGAGGCCGTTCCAGCGAAACGGGTTATGACTGCTGGTGACAACGACGCCGCCGCAGGCCCCAACTTCGATGATTCGCCAACTGATCGCAGGCGTCGGTGCTGGCCGGTCCGCAAGCTGCACCTGGAAGCCGTTTCCGGCCATTACTCGGGCAACGGCCATCGCAAACTCGTCGCTCAGGAAACGCGTGTCGTAGCCAATCACGACCGGCTTCGCTCTGCCGTACGTTTCGGCGAAGTGATCGGCAACAGCCTGGGCGCAAGCTCGAACATTGTCGAAGGTGAACGTCTCGCCGATGATGGCGCGCCAGCCATCGGTTCCGAACTGCACTGGGTTAGCGGTCATGTGCCCCATGATAGCGCGCACCGGCTTCAATCGATGTGCCGGCGGGTACAATCGCACCGTCCGAAACCACCGCCCCTTGCCCGATCACGGCGCCTGTCACGATCGCCCCCGCACCGATGCGTACGTCATCTGCGAGGATGCTGTCCGTGATAACCGCCCCTGCGCCCAAAACGACATCCTCCCACAGGACGCTGCCGACAACGCGGCACGCGGCTGGCACAGACGTCTCCTTGCCGATCGACGACGTTTCGACGGTTGCTGCTGGGTCGAGGAAAGCGGTCTCGTGGATTGCGACCCGGCCGGGACCGAGCAGTGCCATGTTCAGGGCAAGGTATCGCGCGGGCGTCCCGATATCCGCCCAGACGCCGCTGAATTCGTAACCGAGAACTCTCCGTCGACGCGCCACTAGCGATGGAAAGAGCGTCTCCTCGACACGCACCGGGCCTGGCGGAATCTCGCCCACGAGGCCCGGTTCAAAAATCCAGACACCAGCGTTGATCAGGTTTGACGGCGCGGTCCCCGGCGGAGGCTTTTCCACGAAACCTGTGACCAAGGAGTCGGCGTTGAGGACTGCGACCCCGAAAGACGACGGGTCCGACACCGGGTAGAGTGCGAGCGTCAGTTCCGCATGGAGTCGTTCGTGGGCCGCAAGGGCATCCGCGTAGTCGAAATCGACGAAGACGTCGCCGTTCAGTACGGTGAATCGCCCGCGAATACCCGCCGTCTGGA
>JBDUAL010000160.1:0-4913 GCA_040004685.1 Anaerolineaceae bacterium
GGCTGAGGGCGTCAAGCGCGCTTTGCATCCGTCCGGTGTCGTCAGATTCGATCGCGGCCTTGACGTCGGCCACTTTCTCTTCAACTTCCGTCTTCAGCTCCGGTGAGATCTTGTCGGCGTTGTCGCGCAGCGTCTTCTCCGCCTGGTAGGCCATGCTGTCCGAGCTGTTGCGAAGCTCGATCGACTCGCGCTTCTTTTTGTCCTCGTCCGCGTGGAGCTCGGCTTCGCGCTGCATGCGTTCGATTTCGTCTTTCGAAAGGCCGCTGGACGACTGGATCGTAATCTTCTGCTCGCGACCGGTGCCCTTGTCCTTCGCGGAAACGTTGACGATACCGTTGGCGTCCACATCGAACGTCACTTCCACCTGCGGGATGCCACGCGGCGCCGGAAGAATGCCATCGAGGATGAAGCGTCCGAGCGGCTTGTTATCCGTCGCCATCGGCCGTTCGCCCTGGAGAATGTTGATCTCCACGCTCGGCTGGTTGTCGGCGGCCGTGCTGAAAGTCTGGCTCTTCGCCGTTGGGATCGTCGTATTGCGCTGGATGATCGGCGTCATCACAGCGCCCAGCGTCTCGATGCCCAGCGTCAGCGGCATCACGTCGAGCAGCAGTACGTCCTTGACCTCGCCCTTCAGGACTCCCGCCTGCACGGCGGCTCCGATGGCCACCACTTCGTCCGGATTAACGCCCTTATGGGGCTCCTTACCGAAGAAATCAGCGACGATCTTCTGCACCGCGGGCATACGCGTCTGCCCACCAACGAGCACAACCTCGTCGATATCGCCCGGCTTTTTGCCAGCGTCGTCCAACGCTTTCTTCACGGGCTCAAGCGTCCCGGTCAGGAGTTCCCCCACCAGCTGCTCCAGCTTCGAACGCGTGAGCGTCACGTTGAGGTGCTTCGGGCCGCTCGCGTCAGCGGTGATGAACGGCAAATTCACCTCCGTCTGCTGCGCGCTCGAAAGTTCGATTTTCGCCTTCTCGGCCTCGGCCTTAAGGCGCTGTAGCGCCTGACGGTCCTGTCGCAGGTCGATCCCCTCGGCCTTTTTGAACTCGTTGATCAGCCAGTCGATCACCCGCTGGTCGAGGTCATCGCCGCCGAGATGCGTGTCGCCGTTGGTGCTCAGCACCTGGAACGTGCCTTCGCCCAGTTCGAGGATCGAAATGTCGAACGTGCCGCCGCCGAGGTCGTACACGGCGATCAACTCGTCGTGCTTCTTATCCAGCCCGTAGGCGAGCGCCGCCGCCGTGGGCTCGTTGATAATCCGCAGCACCTCAAGGCCGGCGATCTTGCCTGCGTCCTTCGTCGCCTGACGTTGGGCATCGTTGAAGTACGCCGGGACCGTTACAACTGCTTCAGTCACTGCTTCCCCGAGGTACGCTTCCGCGTCAGCCTTCAGCTTCTGCAGGATCATCGCGCTCACTTCTGGCGGGCTGTAGGTCTTTTCGCCAAGCTTCACCTGAGCATCGCCGTTGCTCGCAGCAGAGATGCTGTACGGCACTAATTTAAGGTCGCGCTTCACCTCCGGGTCGCTTGCTTTGCGGCCCATAAAGCGTTTTATGCTGAACACCGTGTTATCGGGGTTGGTGACCGCCTGGCGCTTTGCCACCTGGCCCACCAGCCGCTCGCCGGTCTTCGTGATCGCCACAATAGACGGGGTGGTTCGCGATCCTTCAGCGTTCGGAATGACGATCGGCTCGCCGCCCTCCATCACCGCGACGCAGCTGTTCGTTGTCCCCAGGTCGATTCCGATTACCTTCGCCATTTATGTAGCTCCTAGCTTTCAAGTCGTGGGATTCAACCCACTGGTGCGTTGATTTCGGTGTGTCGCTTAAGTCCTTTGGCCGACGATGACCATGGCGGGCCGGATGACCTTTTCGCCGAGCATGTAGCCCTTCTGAACGACGTGCAGCACCATGCCCTCGGCACCCGGCTGGTTGCCAACCGCTTCGTGTCGCTCCGGGTCGAACGCCTCGCCCGAGGGCGAGAGCTCCTTCACGCCCATTGCTTCCAACAACAGCGCAAACTTCCGCTGGATGGCTATGACCCCCTGCACCCAGTTCAAACCGGCCAGGTGCGCGTCCACCACGTTGACCGCCCGGTCCAGGTCGTCATACACCGGCAGCATATTGATTACGAGCGCAGCGCTCGCGAACCGGGCCGCCTCGCCCCGCTCCTGCTCCACCCGCCGCTTGTAGTTTTGAAAGTCGGCCGCCGTGCGCTGCCAACTCTTGTAGTTGTTCTCCGCCTGTTCCTTGGCCGTTGCCAGCTCCTGTTCAGGCGATTGGTTCGAGCCCCCGTCGGCCGTTGCGGCCCCCCCGTCGTTCGCCGAAGGATCGTCTGCGCCCTCGCCATTCATGCGGGACGCCGCCCGTTTGTCGACCATCCGTTCATCCTCATCTGCCTGCATGCTTCCTCCTTACCGCTGAATCGTGAATCGAAAATCGTGAATTCGTCTCATTCGCCTTCGTGCAGGCGCCGCATGAGTTCCGTCAAAACGTCGCTCACGTACCGCACGTTGGCGACCGCATCGCCGTAGGCCATACGGGTCGGGCCGAGTACGCCGAGCATCCCATTAGTGCCGCCCGGCAAGCCGTAACGCGCCAGCACAAAGCTCATATCCTGGTACGGTCCGGCGCGGTTTTCGTCACCAATAACGATCGCCACGTCACCCTCGCCCATCGCCCCAGACGGGATGGCGTCGCGCAAGCGGCGCTCATCGACCGCTTCCAACGTGTCCAGCATCCGGTCACTTTGCCCAAATTCTGGCTGCCGAAGCATCTCGCGCACACCCTCAACGATCGGGGCCTCGACCGCCGCCTGCTCCTCGCGAAGCAGTAACTCTGTCACCGCGGAAACAACCACCGCCTCGGCCTCGCCCCACGACACTGTCCCATCGCGAGACGGAAATTCGGCCACGGTCTTGTGTCCGAACTCGGCATTCAGCCGCGCCGCGAGCCGCGAAAGTGCCTCCTGGTGCATGGTCACGGAAAACTCCAGCGTGCGTTGGTGCGCCCCCGAATCCGTCGTCACCACCACCAGCAGCGCGCGGTTGTCCAGCAATTCGACCAACTGCAAGTGCTTCAGCCGCACCTCTAGTAGACGCGGCTGGGTCACCAGCGCCACGTTATGAAGTTGGTTCGCCAACACACTCGCTGCCAGCTGCACCCACTCGTCGAGCTGCCCGGAGGCCTGGTGGAACTGGTGCAAAATCGTGAACTGCTCCTGGGACGACAGGTTGCGCTCCGGCATCAGGCTCGAAACGTAGTGGCGGTAGCCGCGATGGCTGGGGATGCGTCCGGCCGAGGTGTGCGGATGGGTGATCAGCCCCTCGTCTTCCAGCGCCGCCATCTCGTTCCGCACCGTCGCACTGGAAAGGCCAAGCGCGTGGCGCTCCACCAGCGACTGCGACCCAACGGGCGTAGCACTGTCGATGAAGTCATCGACGATGAAAGCGAGGATGCGCCCGCGGCGCTCTGACAAAGCCATTATCAACCCTACGGGCCTTTTTAGCACTCTTGGAGTGAGAGTGCTAAGCCTGTAGATATAGTGTAGCGGATGGGGTGGGGAGGGTGCTAGTTCAGTACGGCGGAGTAGCTGGGGCCGTCGCGGACGGCGAAGCGGTGGGCGAAAGCGGCGCGGAGTACGACGTGGTAGTCGCAGGAGGCGACGGTATCCCGGTTCGCGTAGGCGATGAAGTCGAGTGGCTGAGGGGCTCGGGCTCCGGGACCTCGTTGCCGCGGCTCATGAGGAAGAGGCCGGCGGCGGCGAGGCCCACGCCAGCGATGCCAAGGGCCGCCCAGGCGAGAGCCTGGCGCGCCGGGTCGGCGAAAAAGGAACGCACGCCTTGAATCACTTCCCCTCCCCGCATTGGGAAGAGTACGGTAGACGGTCGTTTCGGGCAGTTTTTCCGTCACGAGCGGGAGCGGCGAAGCCGATGCACTTTCGGAAGAAAAAGTTTAAGGATTCGTGATCGGGGAGCCTCGTCCCAACGTAGAATCGTCTGAGTGCGATCTTGGTGCACCGATCGCACGAAAATTAGGAGGAGACCACCTTGCGACTGCGAAAGCTGTCCATCGCTCTAGGAATGTCCGCCATAGGCGTGGCGGTCCTGGGCGCAATCCCGGCCATGGGAGCCGACCATAAGGATGCCCCTCTAACGAAGGCGGCGTCCAAGAGCGACCTCAACGACCTGTACGTGTTCAAGGGGGAATCAGGGAAGCCCGTCTTCGTGATGACGGTGAATCCCCTGACCAGCCCCGCTGACACCGCTGGCTTGAGCCTCGACCCAGCAACGAACTACGAATTCAAAGTCGATGTGAACGGCGACGCCCAACCCGACGCGGCGCTGAAGTTCCAGTTCTCGGGGACCGGACCAGTCCAGGATGTGACAGTCCGGCTCGCTTCCGGGACGGACGCGATCACAAACGGTCGCACGGGTGCGGTAATCGCCACGGGCAAGACGAGTGCCGGCGCTGGAGTAACCACATTCTCCGATGCGGCGGGGCACAAGTTTTATATCGGCCCTCGCGACGACCCGTTCTTCTTTGACCTGGCCGGCTTCCAGGCGGGCCTCAAGTTCACGGGAACCGACACGTTCAAGGGCACGAACGTGACGGCGATCGTCGTTGAACTGCCGGACTTCCCGGGGGGCAGCCAGTCATTCGGACTGTGGTCAACAACTTCGAAGCAGGACACCTTTGGCAACTGGGTGCAGCTGGACCGCATGGCTCGCCCAGCGATCAACACCGTCTTCGTCCCGGCGGAGATGAAGGACGCCTTCAACAACAACACCCCGGACCGAGATCTTGCGATCTATAAGAACACATTCATTGCGTCCTTGAAGTCGCTCGGAGCAGGTCCGGATCTAGCCAGCGTTCTGTTGCCGGACATCCTCACGGTCGACTTTTCGAAGC
>JBDUAL010000161.1:0-4901 GCA_040004685.1 Anaerolineaceae bacterium
GACGCACCCCGCGGTCTACCGTGTGGCGTACGCGTGTCCGTGCGGGGACGAGCAGGTACCACGCGCCCATTGCAATCACGACGATGATCGCCGTTTCGCGGAAGCCGACAGCCAGCGCGAGCAGCCCCAGGCAGAGTGCCGCCAACCAGCGGCGACGGGCGGCATCGGGGCTCTCGACAGCGGCCACGAACGCGAGCCATGCGCCAAGGGCACAGGGCAGGGCGGCGCTGTTCAACCCCGAAACCCAGGCGACCGATTCGACCCCGGCCGGGTGGACCGCGAAGACGAGCGTGGCCACCCAGGCAGCCAGCGCCTTTCCGGAGAGCCGCATCGCGAGCGCCCAGACCGTGACGATGCCAGCAAAATGAATGCCCAATAGCAGCAGGTGGTAGGGCGCCACGTTATCCCCAAACGCCGGTTCCAGCGCCTTGAACGAGAGGAAATAGAGCGGCCGCCAGAAGTTGTTCGTGAGCAGCAGAACGGGGTCGCTGGTGTACGGGACGACCGCCGCGTGCAGGTAGTCCGGCCAGGAGAGCAGGGAGGCCGCCCGCAGGTAGATGTAGTCGTCGGCGTAGAACGGAGCGTCCAGCGCGGGCCAGTAGAGCAGCGTGGCCGCCAGGCAACCGATGACCACCGGCAGAAATCGCAGCAGCCCGCTCAGCCGCCGGCCGGCGAAGGCCGATTCCTCATGCGCTGCGGGTGGCTCGGCGGCCGTTTGGGATGCCATTCGCCGGAGTCTAGCGGGCGCCTGCCGCCGGGCAAAGCTGCGGCCGCGTCGCGATTGGCGGGCGACGGGGGTACCATCGCCCCTGTGAGCAGCAAAGCGCCGGACGCGACAAGCCACACCCCGCTGCTCCAGGGCTCGGTTGCGGAGCCTGCAGTGAGCGTGCGCAACGTTTCCAAGCGCTACCCGATTCTCAGCCAGCAGACCGAGCTGAAGACCTCGATCCTGCACCCCTGGCGAACGCTGAAGCTGCGTACGCCGCGCAACTTCTGGGGCGTGCGAAACGTCAGCTTTGAGGTCGAGCCGGGCGAGTTCTTCGCGCTGGTGGGGGCGAACGGGAGCGGCAAAAGTACCCTGCTGCGCATTATGGCCGGCCTTTCGCGGGCCACTGAAGGGAGCGTCGTTTCGCACGGCAGTATTTCAACGCTCCTTGAATTAGGCTCCGGATTCCACCCCCAGGTGAGCGGCCGCGAGAACGTCATCGTCAACGGACTGCTCACCGGCATGACGCGCGCCGAGATCACCAGCCTGATGCCTCGCATCGTCGAATTCGCCGGTCTTTCCGAGTTCATCGACCAGCCGATGCGCACCTACTCGTCTGGTATGTACGTCCGCCTGGGGTTCGCGATTGCGGCAATGATGGAACCCGAAATCCTCCTCATCGATGAGGTGCTCGCGGTCGGCGACGCCCGCTTCCAGGAGCGCTGCTTCGAACATATCCAGCGACTGCGGGAGCGCGGCACGACGATCGTGATGGTCTCGCACGACCTTGGCTCCGTGGAAAAGCTGGCGAGCCGCGCGGCCCTCCTCGAGCGCGGGCGGTTGGTGCGCATCGGTGCGCCTTCAGACGTTGTCACGGAGCACCTCCAGCGTCTCGCCGAAACGTCACCGGAGATCCAGCGCGCGGTCGATGAGGCGATCTTGCAGTCCACCCATGAAGAGATGCAGGCGCGTCTCGAAAGCGACCCGATCGCCGCTGGCCGCTTCGCCCGCGCCCTCGAAGACAATCCCGAGTTCAAGGCATTGATGGACAAGGATGCCGAGGCGAAGCCTGCCGAACCGGCTGAGACGGAGCCGCAAGCGTGACCTCGCTCAACGGTCTGCAGAAGCAGTTCCGCGAGCTGCGGCGGCTGGTCGCCGCGGATATCGACATCTATCTGACCTGGCCGCTGATGTTCGACCTCGTGAAGCGGGACCGGTCGCGCTGGTCGCACTTCCTCTACCTCTTCTTCACCGTGCATTCGTTCCCGCCGGTCTTCCTCTACCGCGTGCAGACGTTCTTGTACGAATCAGGCTTTCACCGCTCCGCGACGACGGTTTCGCGCATCAACCACTTTGCTTACGGCGTGACCATCGGCAACCACGTGCGCACCACCGGTGGCCTGCTGATAGCGCACGGCCACGTGGTGCTGGATGGCTTCACCTTCCTCGGCGACCGCGTACACATCAACCCGTTCGTGACCCTCGGTGTGGGCAACAGTGAACAGCGCCCGTTCGAACTCTGGGGGCCGGTGATCGGCAACGATGTGAACATCGGCACGGGCGCCAAGATCCTCGGCAAGATTCACGTGGGGGACGGCGTCAAGATCGGTGCGAACGCGGTGATCGTGTCTGACATCCCGGCGCACCACACGGCAGTTGGAGTGCCCGCGCGCTCGTTCCCGACGGCCGGCAAGCCCGCAGATCCGGCGTACGAAGGCCCACCCGCCGCCAGCTGAGGCTATTCGAAGAGCGACCGCCGCCGTTTCGGCCGCGGACCGTACATCAGCCCGAACTTGCGAATCGCCGCCACCTGGAGCTGCGCCACTATTTCGTCGAGCGAGTCTGTGAGGACCAGCCGGTCAAGGTCCTTCGCCTCGATCGTGTGGTTCGCGACCATGGTGTCTCGCAGGAAGGTGAGTAGCGGCTGCCAGTAGTCCACGCCGACGAGGATGCAGGGAAAGTCGCGAATCTTGCCGGTCTGGATGAGGGTGGCGATTTCGAACAGCTCATCGAGGGTACCGAAGCCGCCGGGCATCGCGATGAACGCGTACGAATACTTCGCCAGCATCACCTTGCGCACGAAGAAGTAACGAAACTCGACGAACGTATCGAGGTAGCGGTTGGGGTGCTGCTCCTGGGGAAGCATGATGTTCACGCCCACCGAACGGCCGCCGGCCTCCTGCGCGCCGCGGTTGGCCGCCTCCATAATGCCCGGGCCGCCGCCGGTCATCACGGTGAAGCCCTCCTTCGCGACGGCGGCGCCAACCTGCCGGGCGAGGGCGTAGTAGCGGTGGTCTTCGGTGAACCGCGCCGACCCGAAGATAGTCACGCACGGCCCGACGAAGTGGAGCCTGCGAAACCCGCGGATGAACTCGAAGAAGATGCGCAACGCACGCCCAAACTCGGACGTGCGGTCCAGCGGCCCTTCAAGGAACTTCCGTTCTTCCGTGCCTTCGGGGCGCTTGCCCCACTCGGCGGTGGTGGGCGTGGGCTGCGCTGGTGGGGGGAGTGGTTCGGTCACTGGGGTGCAGTGTAGCGGGGGAGGGCGGTGAGTGGCTTCGATGGGCCAAGGGGGTTCCGAGCCGCGGCCGGTGATTCTCGCACAATGCGTGGTGTGCCGGGCCGTAAATTGACCAATACATAGCAGCTCAATGTATAGTAGACCTATGCAAGCTAGGAGAGACGGCCAAATTGCGAAGGACCTCGTAGCCGCTTCGGCTATGCCCCTCGTCCTTGCCATCCTCGACGAGGGCGAGAGTTACGGATACGCCATCCTGAAGCGGATCGATGACCTGTCCGGCGGAGAGATGGAATGGACCGACGGCATGCTGTACCCCCTGCTTCATCGGCTGGACCGGCTCGGCTACGTTGAGGCGAGGTGGGAATCGCCGCCAGGTGGCCGACGGCGCAGATATTACCGCATCACTCCTGAGGGCCGGGTCGCCCTCGCCGAGCACCGCCGCCAATGGCAGGTCGTCTCGGGCGCTCTTCAGAACGCCTGGCATTCTTTCCAGGCCGCCAACTTTGCTCTCAACACAAGCGAGGGGTGACGGTCGATGGAATCAACGCTCGATCCAAGCATCGAGGCCCAGATCAGCGATTGGCGGTCCTACCTCCTGCGGCGCAGGACGGTCCACCACGTTGACGTCGACGAGCTCGAGGACCATCTGCGAAGCCAGATCTCGGAGCTCGGAGCGGCCGGCCTGAGCGCGGACGAGTCCTTCCTCGTTGCCATCAAGCGCATGGGCGGTGTCGACGAGCTGTCCAGGGAGTTCGCCCGCGAGCGATCCAGCCAGCTGTGGAAGCAGCTGGTTCTCGCTGGCGGCAGCGTTCTCGAGCGGCCGGGTTCCGAATACGCCGGACTCCTCATCATGGCCTGCTTCGCAATCGGCGCTGCCGTCGCGTTCAAGCTCCCCGCTACGTTCGGGATCGACCCGTTTGCCACGGGAACGTCCGACGGCGCGAGTGTCGATGCCGAAGCGTCGTTCTATTTGCGTAACAGCGCACTGTTGGCCCTGCCGTTTCTCATTGGTTTCCTCGCATGGAAGCGCGGCCTGCCGGTACGCGTGGTCGCCGGGTTGGGCGTACCGTTCATCGGAGCTGCCATCCTGGTTAACGTATTCCCGTTCGAGAGAGGCGGCGACACAGAACTGCTTGCGGCCATCCACCTCCCGATAATCCTGTGGCTTGTCGCTGGCGTGGCTTACCTGGGCGGCGCCTGGCGGGCCGATGCGCCCCGGATGGACTTCGTCCGGTTTACTGGTGAGTGGTTCATCTACTACACGCTTATCGCGCTCGGCGGAGGAGTCCTTAGCGCCTTGACCGTGGGGGTCTTCGAGGCAATCGGAATTGACGTGGTTCCCATCATCGCATCGTGGGTGCTGCCGTGTGGCGCGGTGGGCGCGGTAGTCGTGGTTGCATGGCTGGTCGAGGCCAAGCAGAGCGTGATCGAGAATATGGCACCGGTGCTGACCAGCGTCTTCACCCCGTTGTTTGCCGTGATGCTCGTTGCCGCAATCCTGGGTATGGCGCTGACCGGCAATGTCATCGCCGCCGAACGTGATGTTCTAATCCTCCTCGATGTGCTCCTGGTGCTTGTCCTCGGCCTGGTTCTCTATTCTTTCTCGGCACGTGATTCGGATGCGAAGCCATCGCTCATGGATGCGGTTCACATGGTCCTCGTGGTGAGCGCCCT
>JBDUAL010000162.1:0-4870 GCA_040004685.1 Anaerolineaceae bacterium
CGAGGCGTCTGGCCGCGAAGGTCCCGCCCAGGGCGATCTCTACCGCGACGCGCGCGGTGCGCTCGCCCAGTGCCGCTCGTGGATCCATATCCTCGCGGCCGTCACCAACGAACGGGACACCGTCTTCGCACACGAGCTGGAGCTCGCCGAGCAGGCGGCCCGCCAGGTGGCTGCCTATCTGCGCGTGGGCGCCGGGCGCCTACCAGGCGGGCCAGTGCGCGGACCGGCGCCCGGAGGCGCGCGTCCTCCGGGACGCCCGCAGGGGGGAGGTCCTCGGTGAGCGAACGCAGGCGCATCCTGACTGGGATCCGGCCCACCGGGTCGTTGCATCTCGGCCACTACGCGGGCGCCCTCGAAAACTGGGTGAAGCTCCAGCGTGAGTACGAGTGCTACTTCCTGATCGCCGATTACCAGGTCTCCGACTACGCGGATGACATCTCGCGCGTGCGGGACGCCGTCTGGGAAGTGGCGCTGGACTGGCTCGGAGTTGGCCTGGACCCAGTGACAAGCTCCTACGTCATCGAAAGCCTCGTCCCAGAGCACGCCGAACTGACCACGCTCCTCGGTTGGTTCTTGCCCATCTCCATGCTCGAACGCAACCCCACTCTGAAGGCTGAGATGGAGGCGATGGAGCATCCCGAAGACGGCAAGAGCGAAGCCAGGTCCGTCCCGGTGGCCTTCTACACCTACCCGGTGATGCAGGTGGCGAACATCTTGATGCCGCGGGCGCACCTGGTGCCTGTGGGCGAGGATCAGCTGCCGCATATTGAGCTGACGCGTGAAACGGCACGCCGCTTTAATCGCCGCTTCAAGAATGTTTTCCCCGAGCCGGAGGCGCTGGTGGGCCGCGTCCCCCGGCTGCTCGGGACCGATGGCGACGCGAAGATGAGCAAGTCTCGCGGCAACTCGATCGACCTCAAGGATTCCGCCGATCTGGTCGCCAAAAAGGTGAAGTCGATGTATGCCGGCCCGCCGCGCGGCCAGAACGAACCCGGCGATCCGGAGGAAAATCCGATCTTCCTCTACCTCCGGGCGTTCGACCCAAACACCGCCGAAATTGCGGACCTCGAAGAGCGCTACCGCAACAGTGGCGTCGGCAACAAGGAACTCAAAGACCGCCTTACACTCGCGCTCAACGTTCTGTTGGAGCCGGTACGTGACCGCCGGGCGTACTACGAGGCGCGCATGCCGCAGGTTCGCGAAGCGTTGGAGGCAGGCACCAAACGTGGCCGGGCCATCGCAATCGAAACTATGGAGATGGTCCGGGACGCCCTCGATATGAATTACCTGGGGCGCTACTGATGCTCCAACCAACGCTCGAACAGGTGAAAGAGATCGCGCGCGGCGCGGGTGGCAACGTCGTTCCCATTTATCGTGAAGTGGGGGCCGACCTCGAGACGCCGGTGTCGGCGTTCCTCAAGGTAAAGCGCGGCAAATACTCGTTTCTCCTGGAATCGGTCGAAGGCGGCGAACGGCTTGCGCGCTACAGCTTCATCGGCACCGAGCCGTACCGCGTCCTACGGACGGGGGACGGTCCGGGCGAACTTGCGGAAGACCCCCTGATCCACATCGAAGACGAGCTCCGCCGCTTTTCGCCGATCAAGATCGCTGGACTGCCGCGATTCAACGGCGGGGCCGTCGGCTTTCTCTCGTACGAAGTGGCTCGCTATTACGAAAAGCTGCCGATGCCCGAATCGGACCCCCAGGGCTTCCCCGAGTCGGTCTTCATGTTTACGGACACGCTACTCGTTTTTGACCACCTTCAGCACTCGATCAAAGTGGTCAGCCACGTGCGTGTGGATGGCGACATCGAGGCCGCGTACCGGCAAGCTGCCTGGAAGATCGATGACCTTGTTGCGCGGCTGGAAGCGCCACTGGTGCAGCTTCCGTACGAAGTGAAGCTGCCCCGCTCGGGGAACTCAATGTTCGTCTCGAACCACACGAAGGAAGACTTCATGGCGAAAGTGATGGCCGCCAAAGAGTACATCGAAAGCGGCAACACCTACCAGATCCAGGTGTCCCAGCGCTTCACGCGCCAGACCGAAGCACATCCGTTCGAGGTCTATCGCTCCCTGCGGCGGGTCAATCCCTCGCCCTACATGTACTACCTCGAACTGGATGAGATGCAAGTCGTCGGAGCCTCGCCCGAGATGCTTATCCGCGTCGAGGACGACCTGATCGAGACTCACCCAATAGCAGGGACACGCCGCCGAGGGCGCGACGAAGCGGACGAACAGCGCATGGCGGACGAGCTCCAGAACTCCGAGAAGGAGCAGGCCGAACACATCATGCTCGTGGATCTCGCCCGCAACGACCTTGGCCGGGTGTGCGTTCCGGGCACGGTGCAGGTCACCTCGCTGATGGCGATCGAACGTTACTCACACGTCATGCACCTGGTCTCCCATGTGATTGGGAAACTCAAGCCGGGCGTCTCGAGCTACGATGCACTGCGTGCCTACTTCCCCCACGGCACGGTCACGGGTGCTCCAAAGATCCGGACGATGGAGATCATCGCCGAACTCGAAGGTGAGCAGCGCGGGGGCTACGGCGGCTGCGTCGGCTACTTCGACCTCTCCGGCAATTGCGATACAGCGCTCGCGATCCGGACCATCTGGATGAAGGATGGCCTCGCGTACATCCAGGCGGCCGGAGGGGTGGTCTACGACAGCACCCCCGAAGAGGAGTACCTGGAATCCCGCAACAAGGCGACGGCGATGATGCGAGCGATCGACCTCGCCGAGATCGCTGCCGCGGAGATGCGCACCGGGAGCCTCGGCTATGGATAGGCGCCCGGACGGTGTCTACGCTGTGCTTGTCCGCGACCAGCGGGTCTTCCTCAGTTGGTACGAGGGGGCGCTTGGACTGCCCGGTGGCGTCTTCCGGCCTTTCGCCGAAGACCGCAAGGTCGAACTGCGGGCCTACCTTGCGGACCAGCTGGGGATTAACGCTCGCACCATCTGGGCACAGGGAGCGTTCGACTACCACCACCCTGCCCAACCAGCGCCGCACTTTTCCGGTTTTTATACGGCGTGGGAGTGGACGAACGAGGTCGCGCCTGAAGCCGGCCCGTGGCTGACTACAGACGATCTGCCCGAAACCGAACTCCCCGCGCCACTGAAGATTCTCTTGCTGAGCGTCCTCAACACGCAGGCGATGAAGACCACATGACTGCAAACCGCATCCAGCTTGGCGTAATCGTTGCGCGGGAAGGCAAATTGCTGCTTGTTCGGTCGCAAGCGCACGCTGCGTGGGAGCTTCCGGGTGGGCCGCTCGCGCCCGACCAAACAGATGCAGATGAGGAGATGGACGCGATCCTCACGCGCCTCGGCATCAACGTCCTGACGATCGAAGAGGACTTCCTTGAGACGGTTCACCTTGCCGATAACGACGGGCGAATCATCTACAACCTTTACTTCGCCGCGCCTGACTGGACAGGGGAGCCGACGGTCCCGATCGACCATGACATGGGCTGGTTCGAGCCGTTGGACCTGCACAACCTGACGATGGACGACACCTTGCGGACGGCCGTCCTCGCCGCCTTTGGGATCATTCCGCGCGAGGACCCCAGCGAAGCGATCTTGCGCGCCATGAGAGGGAGCCTCACCGGAACGCCAGAGATACCGTTCTCATTTGCAGCAGAAGTTCCCGCCTTCCCAACGAAACGCGCAGCCGGGCTCGATGTCCTCCGTACTCTCAGCGGCGGCGACCAGAAAGCCGAAGCCGAGCTGCGCGCGGGCTGTCCCGAACTCGCCGACGCGATCCTCGATTTCTCCATGGGTGACGTCTGGCAGGGGGCGGCGTTGGACCGCCGAACGCGAAGCCTGATGGTCGTCGTGATGCTCGCGGCCGCCGGACAACACGCTTCACTCAAGTCGCACATCGGAGGCGCCCTCAATCACGGGGCGAGCGCCGAGGCGGTCATCGAGGCGATGAAGATGGTCGCTGTCTACGCTGGTTTCCCAGCCGCGGTGGCCGCGTGGCCGACAATGGAGGAGGTCTTCGCAGAACGCGGAATCGCTCGGCCCGGACGGGGACAGCCATGATCAGATGCGCATCACCGGCCACGTTGCCGTTTGACGTGTCCGCGCCTTTCGGCGTCTCACGCCTGAGGTCCGTCGATGACGCCTAAGGCTGTGCTCTGGGACCTGGACGACACCCTGCTGGATACGCTTCCTGGCCGCATGACAGCGTTGGCGCACGCCTACGAAAAAGTGGTAGGCGGCAAAACGGACCCGATGGCGCTCTGGGTCTCACACCGGGGTGGCACGCTCGAAGACCTTGGACGCAGACTCGTCGGCGACGACTACCAACGTTTTGCCAGCTCCTACCGCGACCGTTACTACGCGCTGGAACGCAACATCTCGGCGTTTGAGGGCATTGAGTCGGTACTCGAGGCGTGCCTCGAAGTCGAAATCCCGATGGCCGTCGTCACGTCGAAGGTCGCCTGGGGAGCTACCGAAGAGCTAAGCAGGGCCGGGCTCCTGCGCTACTTCCGGGCCGTCGTCGGGTTCGATGACACGGACCTTCACAAGCCGGATCCGGAGCCAATTTTCACCGCGATGGAACGAATCTGCATCGATGACGCGGACGGGATCCTTTTCGTTGGAGACAGTCCGGCGGACGTCTGGGCCGCACGGAACGCTGGTTGCCTATCCGTGGCCGCGCTCTGGGGAACCCTTGATGCCGAGCTGCTGCTGGATGCGAAGCCCGACCACACCGTGAAATCGCCGACTGAGATCCTCGCGCTCATTCAGGAAAGCCGGGCGGCGCCATGACTGACGCGTCGCTAACCAAGCAGATCGCGCATGTGGGCGTACGTTTCTACCGTGCGGGCGGTCTCGAACTCGCTCTCGTTCCGCTGCTTGAGGAG
>JBDUAL010000163.1:0-4865 GCA_040004685.1 Anaerolineaceae bacterium
ACAACTACACGATTCGCGATCTGACCGGCGCGGATATACGGCCCACCAGGGAATTTCCGGTCGACCCGGCGAATCAGGCGGGGTTCGACAATACCGGTGAGACGCTGGGAATGTCTCCTGCGCTGTTCAATAAGTACCTGGCAGCGGCACGGGACGTCGCCGACCATCTGGCTCTTACGCCTGACGGTTTTATCTTTGCCCCAGGCCCGGTGCTTTCCGGACCGGATCGGGATCAGTTCGCGGTCAAGCGGATCGTGGACTTCTACGAATCGCAGCCGACGGACTACGCAGCCTATTTCGAAGCGGCGTGGCGGTACAAGCATCGCGCCGCGCTTGGCAAGCCCACAGCCTCGCTGGCGAGCATCGCGACCGCCAGCAAAGTCAGCCCGAAGTACCTGCCGCTGGTCTGGGGCATTCTGGTTGAAGGCGCAACTCCAGGCCAGTCTCGCGCGACGGCGGTCGGACCGGTCGCAAAGCTTCAGGCAATGTGGAAGTCCCTGCCCGCGCCGGCCGCGGGCAAGGTGGATGAAGCCGCGGTCCGGGCAAAATGCACGGAAATGCGCGACTTCGTGTTGAAGATTCGCCACCACACCGCAATGCAGTTCACGGCGCCGGTTGTTCCCGGTCGCCTGGTAACTCCCGGGTCGGCTGCGCCCCCGACGCCTGTGTTCACGGACGGGCTAGGGCCGCCGCCTCAGGCTGCCGGCGGACGCGGCGGCAGAGGCGGGTTCCGCGGACCGCGAGGATTGCCGGCCGCATCGCAGCCGCTGCTGACGTGGAAATACACGCAGTTCAACACCCATCGCCGGGATTTCGATCCGGGCGCCTTGCGGCTCGATACCGATCCCCCGCAGGCCCCGGTGGAGGTTCCCCGCTTCGCCGGTCTGCATCAGGAAGCAGCCCCCCGCTGGGCAGCGGTGATGAAGAATGCGCAGATTGCGGATCCCGACCTGGTGATTCCGGCCGCCAAGCGCGCCGAGTACGAGGAGTCCTTCAAGCGTTTCGCCAAGGTGTTTCCCGATGCCTTCTATATCAAGGAGCGAGGGAAATTCTTTCCGGACAATTCATCGGAGATAGGCCGGCTCCTGAGCGCCGGCTACCACAGCGTAATGGGCTACTGGCGCGACGATGTTCCACTGCAGGAATTGATTTTGGACGAGAAGGGCAAGAAGGAACTGGACAAGCTCTGGACCGAATTTGACTTCTACGCCGAGCACACCGCCCGCACCTTCGTTCAGTTTTACTTCAACCAGAGCGGTGAAGTGCAGGGTGGCGGGGCTGAATCCGGTCGTCCGCGTCCGGTGGGAAAGGAAGTCACCGACGCTTCCGTGATCGCCGGGATTCGCGACCAATACAGCGCGTTCGCGAAGGCCAGCGGAAATGATGTGGCCGCGGCCTGGATGCCGGTCCATTTCGACACGATTAACTCCACGCTCCGGTCGCTGGAGAAGATTCGGATCGCCGCGGAGCCGGTGCAACTGGAAGCGCTCGTGAAGTTCGCCGCACGCGCCTATCGCCGGCCGCTCACCAAAGCGGAGCGCGACGTCTTGCTCGCCCACTACCACGAGCTTCGCGAAAAGGGCGGCCTGTCGCACGAGGATGCCATACGCGATTCCGTCGCCAGTATCCTGATCGCGCCCGAGTTCTTCTTCAGGATCGATTTGCAGGACGCGCCGTCCGGGGCGGCAACCTCCGCCGCGGCTCGCTCCGGCGGTATCGGGACGCCCCTGCCTCCGTACTCGCTGGCCAGCCGGCTGAGCTATTTCCTGTGGTCCAGCATGCCGGATAAAGAGTTGCTGAAACATGCCGCGACGGGCGATCTGGCGAGACCGGACGTTCTCGCGGCGCAGACCCGGCGAATGCTGAAAGATCCGCGCGCCCGCGGGCTGGCCGTCGAGTTCGCAGCGAACTGGCTCGATTCGCGCCATTTCGAGACGTACAATTCGGTGGACCGCCAGCGCTTCCCGACTTTCACCAATCAGCTTCGCAGCGCCATGTTCGAGGAACCGATCCGCTTCTTCGAGGACGTGATCAAGAACAACCGGTCCGTTCTGGACATGCTCTACGGCAACTATACCTTCGTAAATCCGGACCTCGCGAAGCATTACGGCATGAACGAGATTCGAGAGTTCAAGCCCGCTGCGGCGAAGCCCCCCGTACCTTGGCCTGCCGAACCGGCGCGCCCGGCATCCGCGTTTGCGGACCCTTCCGTCAATGCCGATACCTGGGTTCGGGTCGACGATGCCGGAAAGTACGACCGCGGCGGTTTGCTGCCGATGGCCGTGTTCCTTACCCAGAGTTCTCCTGGTCTGCGAACCAGCGCGGTGAAGCGCGGCTATTGGGTGGTGCGCCGGGTTCTGGGCGAGGTGATTCCGCCGCCGCCCCCCGTTGTCCCGGAGCTGCCGCAGGACGAAGCCAAGTCGGATGCTCCTCTGCGCGACGTGCTTGCGCAGCACCGTTCGAATCCGGTTTGCGCTGGATGCCATGCCCGGTTCGACACCTTCGGTCTCGCCTTGGAAGGCTATGGGCCTGTGGGCGAGAAGCGCAGCAAAGACCTTGCCAACCGGTTGGTGGACGTATCGGCGACGTTCCCGGGCGGTTACGAGGGCTCGGGATTGCGCGGCGTGCAGGCGTACATCAAGGAGAAGCGACAGGACGATTACCTCGACAATCTCAGCCGGAAGCTGCTGTCCTATGCTCTGGGACGCACCCTGATTCTCTCGGACGACCCAGTCGTCGAGAGAATGAAGGCGCGGCTGACCGCCGACGGGTATCGCTTCGATTCCCTTGTGGAAACGATCGTCTCCAGTCCGCAGTTTCTGAACAAGCGAAACACTGAAATCACGCAAAACAAGCCAGTCGGATCAACGCCCAAGAAAGGTGAGTAACATGTCCAGCAAACTGATTCCCCAAAACAGCATTCCGCGGAACTTCCAACGCACGATTTCGCGCCGGTCCATCCTGCGTGGCGCCGGTGTCGCGATGGCGTTGCCGTTTCTCGAATCGCTCCCAGCATTCGGCGCGGCCACGTCAACCTTCCCAAAGCGGTTCGCGGTCATCTTCATGGGCTGCGGCATCAACGAGGATCACTGGAGCGCGACCGGCGACGGGGCCGACATGAAGCTCAGCAAAACTCTGTCGGTGCTGGAACCGTTGAAGCACAAGATCAACGTGGTTGACGGTCTGTTCAACAAGGCCTCGGTGGGACTGGGCATTCACCCGGCGCAGACGGGCAGCCTGCTTTCGGGCGCGCAGGTGTCGAAGGGCGCGATTCTGCATTCCGGCATGAGCGTGGATCAGATGATCGCCAACACCATCGGACAGGACACGGCGCAGTCCAGCATCGTCCTGGCCTGCGATCCGCCCATGACCGGGTATCACGAAACGAACTACTCGATGGCGTACAGTTCGCACATTTCGTGGCAGAGCCAGGACTCGCCGCTTCCGGTGGAACTGTACCCCCAATTAGCCTTCGACAATCTCTTTGAGAATCGCGGCAGTCTGCGGAATATGAGCATCATGGATCGCGTGAAGGACAGTGCGGAAGCGATGAGCCGGAAAGTGAGTTCCGCGGACAAGGTCAAGCTGGACGATTATCTGACGAGCGTACGCGAAGTGGAGAAACGTGTAGACAAGCTGCGCCCCGGCAAGGATGCCGCCGAGGACAAAGCCAAACTGACTGGTACTCCGGTGATGAAGATGGAGCGCCCCGCGAACGGTTTGCCCGAGGATCTGCGTGAACATTCCAAGCTGATGTGCGACATCATCGCCATGGCTTTCCAGACCGACAAAACACGCGTCGCCTCGCTGATCATCTCGCGCGACCTCTCTGCCATGTACTATCCATTCCTGGGGGCAAACCAGGGACATCACGGTCTCTCGCACAACAATAACTCGGACACGTACGAGGCCATCTCGCGCTGGCACGTGAGTCAGTTCGGATATCTGGCCTCGAAGCTGGATAGCATGCCCGAAGGCGACGGCACAGTGCTCGACAACTCCTGCCTGATGTTCCTATCAAGTCTCTTTGTAGGCCGCACGCACGATAACAATCGGTTGCCGGTGGTGCTGGCCGGCGGTCTGGGCGGAACGCTCAAGACGGGCCGTTCGCTCAGCTATCTGGGCGAGCCCGCGGAGAGCCGGAAGATGTGCAGCCTATATCTTTCGCTAATGGATCGCATGGGCGTGAAGCTGGATCACTTCGGCGATGCCGATTCCCGCCTGGCTCGCATTTAGCTGATTCGATGCTATCCGGCGAACCGCGCGCTGGCGAGCGCCCTTGCGGCGCCGAGAATCTCGTCCGGCGCGTTGGGCTATACAGGTGGCGTAATGCGGGTGGAACCTTCTAATCGCTGCATCGAAGTTCTCCGGCGTGGGCTCGGCCTTTCCATGGGCCATCGGGTGAGGTAAATGCAGAACCCACGGAACTGATTACGACATCTTGTTGTGGTTAGCTTCACTTCGTGCGGACCAGTTGGACCGGTCCAATGGGTTACAGTGGCAGCGCGGGCGCCTGGCCTCAAAGACGCGACGCTTCGCATCCAGGCGCGATCATGAGAGTAAATCTGGAATCTTGCGCCTGCCCCGGTTTCCGCAAGCATTGAAATCAGTTTTTCAACCAACCGGCAAATCCGAGGTCGTCGGCATGTCCACCGAACGCCCGCAACGGATCCACGAGACCGTCATGCGACTCGTTCAGGAGCAGAACATCTCCGGCGCGGTAACCTTGGTTGCGCGGCGTGGAAAGCTGGTCCACTTCGAAGTGCACGGGGTGATGGACATCGAAGCGAAGAAGCCGATGACCAAGGACGCGCTGTTCCGCCTGGCATCGTCATCCAAGCCCATCACCGCCGCCGCGATCATGA
>JBDUAL010000164.1:0-4862 GCA_040004685.1 Anaerolineaceae bacterium
CCCAGGGCGTCAACATCAACGACAAGCACATCGAGGTCATCACCCGCCAGATGCTGCGCCGCGTCAAGGTCGATCATCCCGGCGACACGGGCTACCTCCCTGGCGACCTTGAGGACAGGCGAGTGTTCGAGGATGCAAACAACAAGATCATCGCTGAGGGTGGCGAACCCGCCACCGCCCAACCGGTGCTCCTGGGTGTTACGAAGGCTTCGCTCAGCACCCACTCGTGGCTGGCCGCCGCCTCTTTCCAGGAGACCACGCGCGTGCTCACCAACGCTGCCATTGATGGCATGGTTGACCGCCTCACTGGCCTCAAGGAAAACGTCATCATCGGAAAGCTCATCCCCGCTCGTAGCGAGATTGTCGTCGCGAAGCGCGAACATTATGCCGAACTCGATGTCCCGGAATCGCTCCTCCTCGAGGAAGAATCCGAACTCGAACGGATGCTCGCGGAACGCGAATCGACCACCTATCGTCCGGCGACCGTCGCCGTCCTCGATGACGACCAGGAGATCGGCGCACTTCCGCTGGAAGACGACGATGAGGACGACCCAATCATCGGCGGCGACTAAACCGCCGCCGCGAACCAGCAAACGGCCCCGCTCAATTCAGCGGGGCCGTTTGCGTTCGATCCGTGGGACGCTGTTAGTAAAGGCGATCGCGCACGTCTTTAGCCATCGCTTCGGCCATCTGGCCGGGCGTGACGGCCAGCTTCTTCTGGTCGATGATCGCCGCCGAGAGCGACGGGACGTCTTCCGGGTTGGGCCAGTGCTCCGGCTTCCAAAGTTCCGCACGCACCACGCATTTCGCGCAATGCATAAACGCTTCGTCCACATCCACGACGATAGCCAACTGAGGCGCCTTGCCGTTGACGGCCATTCGTTCGCGCAACTCCACGTCCTTCACGATGCTCGCCCGCCCCTGTACTCGTAGGGTTTCTGGAACTCCGGGCACCATGAAGAAGAGCGCGACGTTCGGGCTCTTGAGGATGTTCGAAAGCGTGTCTCCGCGCCGGTTTCCAGGACGATCCGGGATCGCCAGCGTGTGCTCATCGAGCACTTGGACGAACCCGAAAGGGTCACCCTTCGGCGATACGTCCTGGTTCCCGTCCCCATCCGATGACCCGATCAAAACGAACGGGGACTGAGCGATGAAGCCAGCGAAGTGCTTGTCAATGTGGTCAATGGCCTTGCCGGCCGCACCGGCCGAAGGATGCCCGAGCACCTCTCGAAGTTCGCTTTCAGTTCGAATGACATCCGAGAATCTGTCATTTCTCATCTGGTACTCCTGCGGAAGGGATTCTCGAACGGTAGCAAGTTCGCGGAGCTCTGCCTACCGAGAGCCCTCGATCTCCGCGCCACGTTCTCGTCAGGCCGGCCCCTCCAGAAGCACCGCGGCCCTCGCCGACATCGCCTCACCGCGGCCCACCGCGTCCAGGCCTTCGGCCGTCTTCGCCTTCACGCTTACCCGCCCCACATCCACGCCGGCGATTTCGGCGATCCGTTCGCGGATGTGTGTGATGTAGGGCGCGAGTTTCGGTCGCTCCGCTGATACGGTGGCGTCGATGTTCCCCACTCCGAAACCAGCATCACGAGCAAGGCGAAGGGCAACGCGCAGAAAATCCGCGCTGTCGGCGTGCGCGTAGCGAGGGTCTGACGGGGGGAAGTGGACCCCGATATCGCCCAGGGCGCCAGCGCCGAGCACGGCATCCGTGATCGCGTGCAAGAGGACATCCGCGTCGCTGTGCCCGGCGAGGCCGGGCCCCTCTTCGATGATCACGCCACCCAGCACTAGCGTTCGGGCTTCGTCGATTCGGTGGATGTCTTCCCCGATCCCGATGCGCATCAAGTGATACCCCGCGAACGCAGGATTATGGCCGCGATTTCGAGGTCCAAGGGGCGGGTAATTTTCATGTTTTCAGCGCTGCTCTCCACCACACGGCATTCCAGCCCCAGTCGGCTGACCATCGCCGCGTCGTCGGTTTCGTCGTTATCGCTCATCTTCGCTGCGTCTAGCCACGCCTGGCGCAGCACCACCTGGGGCGTCTGTGCGGCCCAAAGCGCGGACCGCTCGGGGTGCCCGTAGATGGTGGAGTCATCGCGTACCTCTTTGATGGTGTCGGTCACGGGCATCGCCGCAATCGCCCCATTCGCCCCCTCCGCCGCGACGATGACGCGTTGAATCAAATCGGCGGGAGTGAGTGGCCGGGCCCCATCATGAATTGCAACATAACGCGATCTGCTCGCGCGAAGACCGGCTTCAACACTGTCGCGTCGCCGGTCCCCGCGTTCTACGAGGACGACGTCTTTCGATGGCGCCCACTCCGCGGTCAGCTTGCGAATCCAGGTGTGTTTCTCCGAGGGTGCGACGACCACCAGTTTGCCGATAGAACCTACGGCCCCGTACGTCGCCAGCGACCAGGCAAGCACCGGCCGCCCAACAAGCGTCGCAGCCAGTTTGTCCGTCTCGCCAAATCGCGCCGATCCGCCCCCAGCCACAATGATTGCATCAACTTGCATCGCTTCGAGCATACGAGTCGGACGCCAAGGGCCAAGGCTTCGGCCTCACCCCGTTCACCGTTACGTCTCGTCGCCTATCATGGAGTATCGGCCAGACCGCGGGTTCGCCTGCGAACGAGGAGCATCCTACATGACCGCGACGATCGACCAGCTGCTCACCCGCGTCTCCAAGCCCGCTCGCTACACCGGCGGCGAGTGGAACAGCGTCACTAAGGACTGGCGTTCAGCCACGGTCCGCATCGCTCTCGCCTTCCCGGATAACTACGACATCGGCATGTCCAACATGGGCCTCGGCATCCTCTACGACCTCCTGAACAAGATGGAGGACGTAGCTTCTGAGCGTGTGTTCGCTCCCTGGGAAGACATGGAAGCGGAGATGCGCCGCGAGGGGACGCTGCTTTGGAGCCTTGAAACCCGCCACCCCGTGCGCGATTTCGACATCCTCGGCTTCACGTTGCAGTACGAAATGGGCTACACCAACGTCCTCAACATGCTCGACCTCGCGGGCATCCCGATCTGGTCGAACGAGCGTGGGGACGAGCACCCGATCATCATTGCGGGCGGAAGCGGGGCCTTCAATCCGGAACCTCTCGCGCCGTTCATCGATGCCTTCTTCCTCGGCGAAGGCGAAGACGCCGTCCAGGAGTTGGCCGACCGGGTGCGCGAATGGAAGCGCTCAGGCGTCCCTCGCGCAGAACGGCTGCGAGAACTGATGCGAATGCCGGGCGTCTACGTCCCGCTATTCTACGAGCCCCGCTACGATGCAGCTGGCCACTTCGCGGGACTCGACCCGAAGGATGGCGCACCTTCCTCGATTACGCGCCGCGTGGTTGAGGTGCTGCCGCCAGCCCTCGTCAAGCCGATCGTGCCATTCCTTCAAACCGTGCATGACCGCGCGGCCGTGGAGATTCAGCGTGGCTGCACACAGGGCTGCCGGTTCTGCCAGGCGGGCATGATCTATCGGCCCACGCGGGAGCGCAGCCCCGAGGAGGTCGTCCAGGCCGCCCGTGAACTGATGCAGAATACCGGCTACGACGAAATCTCCCTGCTTTCGCTCAGCACCACCGACCACAGCCAGATTGTGCCGATGGTCGACAGCCTGAACGCCAATTTCCCAGATCTGAAAATCGGTATCCCCAGCACGCGAGTCGACAGCTTCTCAGTGGACGTCGCCAATGCGGTGGCGAAAGGGAAGAAGCACACGCTTACCCTCGCCCCTGAGGCAGGCAGTCAGCGGCTTCGTAACGCCATCAACAAACTCGTCACCGAAGCAGACTTGCTCGGCGCCGCTGAAAATGCCTTCCAGCGCGGCTGGACCGGCGTGAAGATGTATTACATGGTGGGACTCCCGACAGAAACCATGGACGATGTCGGCGGGATCATCGAAATGGGCCAGAAGGTGAAGGCGATCGGGCGCAAGTACGCTGGCGGGCGAGCACGCGTCCGTGTCAGTACCAGCAATCTGGTGCCGAAGCCGCACACACCGTTCCAGTGGGCGCGCCAGGATACGGCCGCTGAGCTCGAACCAAAGCACTACCTGCTCAAGGATGGTTGCCGCTCGGCGGGCCTCGAATTCAGTTGGAACGACCCGCGCGACAGCTTCATCGAAGCGGTGCTCAGCCGCGGGGACCGTAAGGTTGCACTTGGCATCTACGAGGCCTGGCGGCGCGGGGCAAAGTTCGACGCTTGGAGCGAGCACTTCAAGCCAGAAATCTGGAAGGAAGCGTTCGCCGCTGCCGGTGTCGATGGTGATTGGTTCGCCCACCGCGAATGGGACACGCAGGAACCGCTCCCGTGGGACCACGTCGATTGCGGTGTCACCAAGAGTTATCTTCGTGGTCAATGGCGGGATGTTCACACCGTGAAAACCGTTCCAGACTGCCACCACGGTTCATGCAATGTCTGCGGCATGCAGAACTTCGAGGCGTTGAACGGCCAAAAGGGCGTCAGTGATTGTCTGGTGAAGCTCGACAAACTGGTCGAGATGCGGCGCGGGGCGAAGAAGTACCAGGGAGAGACCTTGGAACTGGTCTGATCTGGGGAACGTACGCGCCGCACCTGTACACTTCCGTCGTGACCTTTCGCGAGTTCTCGGTGCTCGAATGCTGCGTAGCGCCTGCCCTGTGACCCTCGGCATAGTGATCGTCACCTACAAGTGCCGCGAACTCGCACTCGAATGCCTCGCCTCTGTTGAGCGACATCTGCCCGCAGCCCTCGAGTCCACCGTCATCATCGACAACGCCTCTGGTGATGGCACGCTGGAGGCCATCGGTCGAAGCTTTCCGCGGGTGCGTCTGGTGGCGAAAACGAAGAACCTCGGGTTCGCCGCGGCTGCCAACGCGG
>JBDUAL010000165.1:0-4862 GCA_040004685.1 Anaerolineaceae bacterium
CGCCGGCTTTGCCTGGGAGTACGCCCCGCGCCTCCTCTTCGTGCTCAAGGCCATTGCGGGCCACTCCTCGGGGTGCGAACCAGTGCCGGAATGAGCGCTACGACAGCGCGGTGCTCTTGCGGTTGCTGTTGAAGAGCTTGCGGAACTTCGCGACTTTCGGGGCCACCACGAGCTGGCAGTACGGCTGGTTGGTGTTCTTCAGGAAGTAGTCGTCGTGGTACGACTCGGCCTGGTAGAAAGTTCCCGCCGGCGTCACTTCCGTGACGATTGGGGCTGGAAACTCGCCCTTCTCCGCCAGATTTGCGATGGCCTGGCGAGAGGCGGCCTCCTGCTCCGGTGAGTGGTAGAAGATCGCCGAGCGGTACTGGGTCCCCACATCGTGCCCCTGGCGATTGAGTGTGGTTGGATCGTGGATTGCGAAGAACACCTCTAGCAGTTCGGAAAATGCGAGCACATCGGGATCAAACGTGACCTGCACCACTTCCGCGTGACCAGAACGACCGCCGCAAACCTCTTCGTACGTTGGATTCGAGGATCGTCCACCCATGTACCCTGACTGCACGTGTTCCACGCCGCGGAGGTCGTCGTAGACCGCTTCCAGACACCAGAAGCAACCTCCGGCCAGTGTGGCGAGTGCGAACGCGGCGCCAGTTTCTTCTTCGTCTTGCGTCACGGTGACTCCTGCTAGGGGTTGCCTACATCGTGCCATGCCATCGCTTCGGATGTCTTGCGAAATGTTCAGCCATGAGGTCGGCACTTCGGTGAGGCGCGCTCTAAGCCTGCTGCTCGCCTTTCAGCTTCGCCCGAAACTCGTGGTGCTCCGGAACTGGCTCGCCCACGACGTAGAGGAAGTAGTAGGCGCCGAAGTTGCCAACGAACTTGAACCGCTTCCGCATGTCGGCGACCGTCGACCAGAAGTCGCCCTCTCTCTTGAGGTAGTTCTTGAATCCGCCGTCCTCTCGCTCAAGGTCCAGCATCACACCGGCATTGTGCACGGTCGCCTCGATTTTTCGGCGGTTTCGTACGATGCGCGTGTCGTTGGTGAGCGCGTCCACCTCCTCTGGCGACAGAGTCGCTACCGTCTCCGGATCAAACGCCCGGAAAGCTGTCTGGAAGCCTGGCCACTTGTTTTCGATCACCTTCCAACTCATTCCGGATTCGAAGACCGCCTTGGTGAGTACCTCGAGATAATCGGCGAGCTTGGTAGGCGTAATCTGCCTGGGTTCTTCCATCTGGCACCTCGCACACTCAGGATGTTCAAAGAGCGTACCGCGAGACGTCAACCCCCCGAACTTCGCGGTGCGC
Organism: Anaerolineaceae bacterium; assembly: GCA_040004685.1. Lineage (GTDB taxonomy): Bacteria > Chloroflexota > Dehalococcoidia > Tepidiformales > Tepidiformaceae > PNKC01. The sequence continues at coordinate 1,306 of JBDUAL010000165.1, forward strand.
CGTTCATTCAGTCTTCGGCAAGTTCGAAGCTGTACGTTTCAATTACCGGGTTCGCCAGTAGACGTGCACACATCTGGTCCACCTGGGATGCGGCAGTCTTCTGGTCTTTTGCGGCAAGGGTGATCTGGAAGTAGCGGCCGGACCGCACGCTGCGCACCCCGCTGAATCCCAGTGAGCCCAAAGCGCCGCCGATAGTGATCCCCTCCGGATCGTTGACTACGGGCTTGAGCGAGACGTACACGCGGGCGAGGAACGTTTTTTCGGATGGCCCCTTCGCCTTCGCGGAAGCGGCCTTGTTTCCTTTTTCTGATTTTCCCTTGTCCTTGCTCAAGCGGGAAGCTCCTCGCCAGTTAGTTTCTTGTAGATGGCGAGATACTTTTCGGTTGTGGACTTTACGATCGCGGCCGGGATGATCGGGGGCGTTTCGCCATCCTTCCACGCGCCAGCCATCCAGTCGCGTACCGGCTGCTTGTCGAGGCTCGGCTGCGGCCCGCCCGCGCGATACGTTTCCGCAGGCCAGAAGCGGCTGCTATCTGGGGTCAACACTTCGTCAATGAGGATGACCTCATCGTTCCAGAGCCCAAACTCAAACTTGGTGTCGGCGATGATTACACCTTGCTCAAGGGCCACCGTATGGGCGTAGTTGTAGATCGCCAGACTGCGTAGCTTCATCGCGTTGGCTGCGTCGTCGCCCACAATCTGCACCAGCCCTTCGTACGAAATGTTCTCGTCGTGCCCGATCTCTGGCTTGGTGGACGGCGTAAAGATCGCCTCGTGCAGGCGTTCCGATTCGCGCAGCCCCTCGGCAAGCGGAATTCCGCAGACGGCGCCACTGCGTTGGTAGTCCTTCCAGCCGCTGCCCGAAAGGTAGCCGCGGACGATGCACTCGGCGTCTAGTCGCTTTGCCTTTTTTACGAGCATCGAACGCCCGAAATAGTCAGGAGTGAGCGGCAGATCGACGAGCCCGGCGTTCTTCTCGGTAATCAGCGCGATGAAGTGGTTGGGGACCACTTCCTTGATTCGTTCGAACCACCACGCCGAGAGCCGCGAAAGCACTTCGCCCTTGCGGGGAATGCCGGTCGGCAGTACCACATCAAACGCGGAAGTACGGTCGGTAGCGACGATCAGCATCCTGTCGCCAAGATCGTAGGTGTCTCGTACTTTGCCGCGGTAGGTACGATCCGGGAGGTCCGATTCGAGCATGACTTCAGCCATTGTTTCGCCTCGAGAGGTTGAGATAGAACACCGTTGTTGCGGTGGTGACGTAACAGAACACGGGGACGAGAACCACACCGAGGACGATCGTTCCGACGGCGTTTGCCGCCAGTGTCGGGCCACGGCTGGTACCGATGATCGCGAAGGGGATTGAGACGACGATGAGCGCCAGCGAGCCCGCGAGGAGCATCAGTGCAATCCCGGGGAGCGTGCCGAGCAGCAAGCTCAGCAAGCGAAAAACGTTTCCGCGCATGGTCGTCCAGCTTTCGAACATAGCCGCGCGTGGGCGCGCTTCGTTCAGGGCGAAACTGTGGAAGCTTAGCGCCAGTCGTAGCGCCGTGAACAGCAGAACCAGGGGGGCGAGCACCGTGATCGAGGTCGCGAGAATGGCAAACCAGAGTCCGGCCGAGCCGAGGGCAAGGATGAGCAGCCCGCCGAGGTGCGTGAACGATGGGTCGAGCAACTCTGGCAGCTTCTTGTGCACCCCCTCTCGAGCGTCGCGCACCGCGAGGATCGTCGAGTTAAAGGCGAGCGCGAGAAACATGACCCACACCCACGCGATCACCACCAACGCAAACAACAGGCCGCGAGGTCCGTCGGCCAGCGACTGGGCATCGAACGGGTGCAACTGTTCGGAGTAAACCGTTGCGTAAAGCACCCACGGAACAATTGCGCCGACCACTGCAAGTGGAATCTGAAAGACGGCCATGGGCAACATGATCGCCTTCGCGTTCTGACGGAAGAGATTGCGCGACTCCCGCAGTACGTCTCGCACGCGCAAGGCCTCCGACCCGGGCTGCGCGCTGGGGGGTGCCCCGAAGCTCACAGGCCGAGCCGGTCGAACGTGGCGCCGATATTCGTCAGGTACCACCCGTAATCGAAGAGCCCCCGGAGGTCGGCCTCGGCAACGCGGGCCGTGATGTCCGGATCGGCAAGAAGAAGGCCGAGGAACTGTTTGTGGTCTTTCCAGGCGATCATGGCGTTGCGCTGGACGATTTTGTACGCGTCCTGGCGGCTGAGCCCGGTTTCGATCAACGCCAGCAGCACGCGCTGTGAAAAGACGAGGCCAAACGAACGGTCCAAGTTCTCCTTCATGTTCTCCGGGTAGACCGTCAGCCGCTCCATCACGCCCGTGAAGATGGTGAGAATGTAGTCAAGGACGAGGGTCGCGTCTGGGAAGACGATGCGCTCCGTGGACGAGTGGCTGATGTCGCGTTCGTGCCAAAGGGCGATATTCTCCATCGAGGTGACGGCGTAACCGCGGAGCACCCTCGCGAGCCCCGTGACCCGTTCGCAGAGCTCAGGGTTGCGCTTGTGCGGCATCGCGCTGGAGCCCGTCTGGCCCTCATCGAACGGCTCTTCGGCTTCACGCACTTCGGTCTTTTGGAGCGCACGGATCTCGGTCGCAAACTTCTCCAGCGAAGCGCCGATGATCGCCAGGGTGGTGACGAACTGCGCGTGACGGTCACGCTGGATGACCTGTGTCGATGCGTTTTCTATGCCAAGTCCAAGCGACTTGCAGACGATCTCTTCCAGTTCGGGTGGGCACGAGGCGTGCGTCCCGACCGTGCCACTGATGGCGCCGACGGCGATCGCCTCGCGCGCAGACTCGAGCCGCTTGCGGTTGCGGCGCATTTCGTCCACCCAGACGGTCAGCTTGAGGCCGAACGTAGTGGGCTCGGCGTGGACGCCGTGAGTGCGGCCCGCGCAGAGGGTGTCGCGATAGCGCACCGCCTGCTTCTCCAGCACCGCGGAAAGCCTGTCGATGTCTGCCAGCAGCAGGTCGCAGGCGTCGCGAAGTTGCAGCCCCGTCGCCGTGTCCCAGACATCCGAGCTCGTCAGGCCGAAGTGCACGTATCGGCCCTCCTCGCCGAGCGATTCGGCGACCGAGCGGAGGAACGCAGTCACGTCGTGGTGGGTGATGGCGATGTACTCATTGATTTTGGTCACGCTGAACGAGGCGTCGCGGCGGATCTTCTGCGCCGCGTCTTTCGGGATCTGGCCCAGCTCGGCCCACCCCTCGCAAGCGGCGACCTCGACATCCAGCCAACGCTGAAACTTCGCCTGGTCGCTCCAGAGGGCGGCCATTTCAGGCCGGGAGTAGCGAGGGATCATGGGCGGGAAGTCTCCTGTTGCGTTGGGAAAGGTCAATGATACCAGCGCGCCGCGCACGGGCATCCGAGGGTGGAGCGGTTACACTGCCCGACGGGGAATCAGTTGGAGGAACGTTGAATCGCTGGTTCGTTTTCGCCTTGATCGGCGGTGACTCCGGGGCAGTCGCAGGATTCTTGCTTGCGTGCGCTTCATCATTCTGGGCGCAAGCTGTTCTGGGTGTTCATCTT
>JBDUAL010000166.1:0-4856 GCA_040004685.1 Anaerolineaceae bacterium
GGAGCGGCTGGCCGCTTTCCAGCATCACATAGTTGGTGATGTCCACGACGTTGTTGATAGGGCGCATGCCGAGCCGCAGGAGCCGCTCCTGCATCCAGGCTGGCGCTGGGCCGATGGTCACGTCTTCAATGACCGAAGCTGTGAATCGGGCGCAGAGGTCAGGATCTTCGATAGAGACCGAAACCAGGTCAGCGGTGTTCGTTGTGGAACCGCTATGTTCTCGAGCGGGGTCTCGGAGGGCGGCTCCGGTGAGGGCCGAGACTTCGCGTCCGAAGCCGAGCACACCGAGCAGGTCTGCGCGGTTCGCCCAGGTTGAGATGTCGAACACCACATCTCCGAGCTGTTCGACAAGCGGTCGACCAACGATCGCATCCGCTGGCAGGACGAGGATCCCCTCGTGCTCGTCGCTCAGCCCAAGCTCCTTCTCGCTCAGCACCATGCCTGCAGATTCGACACCGCGGATTGGGCGCAGCTTGAGCTTCGCGAGCTTGCCAGTGTGGCCATCGATGAGTTCTGCGCCCTCGGCGGCGAAGGCAACCTTCTGGCCGACTTCAAGGTTGGGTGCGCCGCAAACGACCTGCTGCAGGCCGGAGCCCGTTTCCACAGTGGCGAGTCGCAATCGATCGGCGTCGGGGTGCGGTGCGATCGCCACGACCTCAGCGACGCGGATGCGACCAGGATCCCATTGCGCACCGATCGTCTCCCAACTCTCGACCTCGGCCGTGCAATCGATTAAGAGTCGCGCCAGATCGGGGACGGGCAGTTCGATATCGACGAAATCTCGCAGCCAGCTGAGGCTGAGTTTCACGAGGGCCTTCGGACGGGACGGCGGGACGATCGCATGCTGGTCTCCTGACAACTTCGAGCCAATGGCCAACGGCCAATAGCCAAGGGTCCTAAAACTGCGATAAGAAGCGCAGGTCGTTCTGGTAGAAGTGGCGAATGTCTTCAATGCCCCAGCGGAGGAGGGCGACGCGCTCGACGCCGAGGCCGAAGGCGAAGCCGGTGTACTTCTTCGAATCGTAGCCTGCGTTCTCGATGATTTCGGGGTGGACCATGCCAGCGCCGAGGATTTCGATCCAACCCGTGCCGCGGCAAGTACGGCAATCCAAGCCAACGCCCCGGCAGATGAAGCAGTCCATCGCCATCTCAACCCCTGGCTCAACGAACGGAAAGTAGCTGTGGTGAAAGATGATTTTGCGTTCGGACCCGAAGAGCCGCCGGGCCATGCCGTAGAGCACGCCTTTGAGGTCGGTCATACGCACTCCCTCACCGACGGCCAGGCCCTCGATCTGGGTGAGCATCCATTCGTGCGTGGCGTCCGTGGCTTCCTGGCGATAACACTTGCCCGGCACGATCACTCTGATGGGCGGTTCGGGTGTCCGCTCCATCACACGCACCTGGTTCGGTGTGGTGTGCGTGCGGAGGAGCATGCTGCGCTTGCCATCGATGAGCGTGTTCACCCATATGGTGTCCCACATATCCCGCGCGGGATGGTCTTCGGGGATGCGGGCGGCGTCGAAATTGTAGCGATCCCACTCGACCTCGGGCCCTTCCGCGACACGGAAACCCATCTCTTCGAACGCCTGGACGATGTCCCGCATCGTTTGCGTCACCGGGTGTAGGCGCCCAACCGCCTGAGGCCGCCCGGGGAGCGTGACATCGATGGCGGCGGTGGTACTGAGCTCGCGAAGCGCCGCGTCACGGTTTGCTTCGTGGCATGCGGTAAGCGCCTCCTCCAGGGTCTGTTTCAAGCGGTTTGCGGCGGCCCCGAACGCACCGCGAGATTCGCTGGGCCGCTCACGCACGGAGCGCAACAGCGCAGTGATCCGCCCGTCTTGCCGTCCAAGCCAATCGACGCGCCAGGCCTCAAGCGCGGCCTCGCTGGTAACGGCCGCAAGAGTCGCCAGCGCGTCGGCCTCGATGCCGGGAGGGAGGAGATCGACATCGGTCATGGGTTTTCGAGTATACAAAGGACAACGCCAACGCGCCGCCGCATGAGAAGGCATACTACTTCGTTTGCCGTGGCCGCCTCCGTAATTCCTACGTAACCGAACCTTCCCGGCCTCGCGGTAGGATTGCCTCGTGCATGGACTCTCATCCGACCAACGCAGGCTTCGCAGGAAGCCATCTACACTGGTTGCAGTGGCGTTCTTCCTGCTTCTCGCTGTGATGCTCATGGGGGCGTGCGGCGGAAGTGGCAGACAGCCCGCCGGGGGCAAGGAATTGAGTCAACCAACATCTGGAACAGGCGCAGCGGCGGCGAAGAAGTCGTGGGCGGGGACGAAGCCCGCGCCCGCCATTCCCACCGGCGTGACCTGGTTCAACGTCGAAAAGCCGCTGACACTGGCTGAGCTCAAGGGCAAAGTCGTGTTGTTGGACTTTTGGACGCTTGGGTGCATCAACTGCCAACACATTATCCCCGACCTGAAGAAGCTGGAAGCCGAGTTTAGCGACGCCCTTGTCGTCATTGGCGTGCACTCCGGCAAGTATTCGACCGAACACGACGACGAGAGCATCCGCGAAGCGGTCCAGCGCTACGGCCTTGAGCATCCGGTGCTGAACGACCCGGATTTCAAGGTCTGGGAGACTTTCGGCGCGAGCGCGTGGCCGACGATTGTGCTCGTCGATCCCGCAGGCAATCTCGTTGGGGGTCACGCTGGCGAGGGCGTCTACCCGCTGTTTCAGCCGATTGTGAGTTCGTTGGTCGAGGAGTTTGGCGCAAAGGGCGCCATCAACAGAGCGCCGTTTCCGCTTTCGTTGCACTCCACCGCGACGGCGACGCTGCTTTCGTACCCAGGCAAGGTGCTGGCTGACGATGCCGGTGGACGGCTCTTCATCGCCGACTCTGGCCACAACCGAATTCTCATTTCGGACTTTGCCGGGCGGCTACAAACGGCGATCGGCAGTGGCGTCGAAGGGTTCGCAGATGGCGCGGCGAACGAAGCCAGCTTTCGGCAGCCGCAGGGTCTCGCCATCTCGCCTGACGGCAAGACGCTTTACGTGGCGGACACGCGAAACCACGCAATCCGCAAGGTGAACCTGGGCACAAACGAGGTGACCACCATCGCCGGTACCGGCAAGCAGCTCGAAAAGTTGCCGGGCACCGCCTCGAAGGCAAAGGAGACAGCCCTGGCCTCGCCGTGGGACCTCGTGCAGACGGGCGACTCACTGTTCATTGCGATGGCCGGCATCCATCAGATCTGGGCTATGAACCTTGTCCAGGGGACGGTCTCGGTGTTCGCGGGGACGAGTCGGGAAGGGATCGCGGACGGCGATCGTCGAACGCAGGCGACGCTCGCCCAACCGAGCGGGATCACGGCGGACGGGAGCTACCTCTACTGGGTCGACCCTGAATCTAGTTCGGTGCGCAGGGCATTGTTGAGCGGCAACGGGGAGGTCGAGACGATTGTCGGCACCGGCCTCTTCGACTACGGAAACGAGGACGGGCGGGGCAAGTCCGCGAAACTGCAACACCCCCAGGGCGTGGTATTCGCCGATGGGCGCCTCTACGTCAGCGATACCTACAACCACGAGGTTCGCCGAATCGACGCCGCCACCTTTGATGTAACCACGGTGGCGGGCACGGGGGCACGGGGTTGGAGCGACGGGCCAGGCCAAATTGCGATGTTCGATGAGCCAGCTGGCGTTGGCTTCGCGCGGGGGACGATATATGTGGCCGATGCCAACAACCACCTGATTCGCGCACTGGATATTGCGACCGCCAGGGTTTCCACGCTGACGCTATCAAACCTTTCGGTCGCCTCGGCACTTACTCCCGGTCGGATTCTGAAGGTGACAGCGGACCCACAAACGGTCACGCCCGGGGCGGCGAATCTCCGGGTGACGTTCAATTCTCCGGCCGGCTACCACCTCAACAGCCAGGCGCCCTCGCGACTCATCCTGACGTCCTCGAATCCGGCCGTCCTTGAGCTCGGTGAGAGAATACTTTCGTGGTCGAGCGATGAGGCGACGATCACGCTGCCCGTCCCGGCGGTTCTGAAGATTGGAAAGGCGGCCCTCACCGGCGCAGCCTCCGTTTACTACTGCCGGAGCGGTGAAGAGGCGCTCTGCTTCATCAGCCAGCTGGAAGTTTCGCTTGTTCTGACGGTCGACGCGACGGCGACGCAAGGGGAGGTCGTTCTCACATATGCATTGCCCGTTTTCGGCGGCTGATTTGTTGACAGGCCCCACCCTCTTCGTATGATTTGGGATTAATCAACAGTGGAGGCTAGAGATGGCCGTTCGAGGTTATGTACTGATCGAAACCGATGTGGGTAAGGCGAAGGCCGTCGGCGCCGCGATTAGCGAGTTCACCTATCCTGGTGCGCGTGTGGTAGTCGTAGACACGGTGACGGGCCCCTACGACGTGGTTGTTCAGTTGGAAGCGGACGACCTGGATTGCCTGGGGAACGCGATTACCGAGGCTGTCCAGAAGGTGCACGGAGTGCAGCGTACGACAACGTGCCTCGCAGTACGGCTGGCCTAGCCGGCGGCTCGACCCGCCGTCACATGCTCCCCGAGTTGCGGGCTGTACGCTTTGAGCACATCGTAGCCTGGAGCACTTGCGCCCATGACCTCCTCCGTTGACTCCATGATCAGTGTGGAAGAGGCGCGCGAACGCATCTTGGCCTTCTTTCACCGCCTCGATATCGAACACAAGCCATTGCTTGAAGCGCTCGGACAGGTGCTCGCCGAAGACATGGTCGCGCCATTCGATATTCCTCCGTTCGATAACTCCGCGATGGATGGCTACGCGGTGCGCTACGGAGACACAGCGGGTGCGAGCGAAGACTCGCCGTGCTCGCTGAAGGTGATCGCGGACCTCGCCGCCGGCTACGTGCTCGAAACCACCG
>JBDUAL010000167.1:0-4848 GCA_040004685.1 Anaerolineaceae bacterium
GCTCGGGTTACCGAAGCGGCCTTTCAGGTAGGGGAGCATCGCTTCCAGGGCCTGTGGCAGCATCGGCGTGGTGGCGGCGTGGTCGAGGTAGATCATTCGCAGTTAAGCGTAGCAAAGCGTTGCGGGCCGCGTTTGGTGCTTCGGACGCCGCATGCGGGTCGCTTACCCGTACACGTGCACGTGTACAATCGGTTCGCAAACGAACCGTCGCCATGGAGTACCCGATGCTGCTACGAGATGTCCTCACCCACGCCGTCAAGCTTTACGGCGACAAAGTCGCCGCTAAAGACGGGGCGGTGCAGTACACCTACCAACAGACGTCCGAGCGCATTTATCGCCTCGCTGCCGGGTTGCTGAGCCTTGGCCTGCAGCCGGGCGACAACATTGCGATCCTTGCGAATAACTCGCACCGCTACCTCGAGACGTACTTCGTCACGGACATCGCGGGGATGCCGCTTTCGCCGCTAAACACGCGCCTGGCCGCCAGCGAGTTCGAATTCATCCTCAACGATGGTGAGGTGAAGGCGCTGATCCTTGGCCCCGAGTTCGTGGACATGTACAACGCTTTCAAGGCCGGCGTGCCAGGGCTGCGCCACGTCATTTTGCTCGACTGCGAAGTGGAAGGCGGCGTGCAGTACGAAGATCTGATCGCGAACAACGCGCCGCTCAGCCACTCCGTCCGCGAGTGGAGCGAGACGGATATGCTCAACCTCTGCTACACCGGCGGGACGACAGGCCTGCCCAAGGGCGTGATGCTGAGCCAGCGCGCCATCGTTTCGAATGCCGAGCACGCCATCCTGAACATGGGACTGACTGAGGCCGACACATGGCTCCACGTTGCGCCCATGTTCCACCTCGCGGACGCCTGGGCTTGCTACGCGGTGACGATGGTTGGCGCCACTCACGTCTTCATCCCTGGTTTCGCTCCGCAGGCCGCGCTTGAGGCGATCGAACAGAACAGGGTGACCAAAACGATCATGGTCCCGACGATGATCAATTTCCTCGTCAACTTCCCGGGCGTGAAGAATTACGACTGCAGCAGTCTCGAACTGCTCCTTTACGGCGCCTCGCCGATGCCGGTGGATCGCGTCAAGGCGGCGGTGGAAGTCTTTGGGCCGAAGCTCTGCCAGGCGTACGGGATGACCGAGACCGCGCCGCTGTTAACCACCATGAAGCTCGAATGGACGCACTATGAGGGCACCGACGAGCAGGTTCGGCGGCTGGCCAGCTGCGGCCGCGAGATCCCGGGCGTCGAGGTTCGAGTAGTCGACCAGAAGACCGGCGCGGACATCAGGCCGGGCGAATTCGGCGAGATCATCGCCCGCGGCCCGAACGTCATGAACGGCTATTGGAAGCGCCCGGAGGAGACCGCAGCGGCATTGCGCGATGGCTTCATGCACACCGGCGACGTGGCTACTATCGACAGCGAGAACTTCATCTTCATTGTCGATCGGGCGAAGGACATGATCATCAGCGGTGGCGAAAACATCTACTGTAGTGAGGTCGAGAACGCGATCTACGAGCATCCATCGGTGTTAGAGGCTTCGGTCATCGGCATCCCGGATGCCCAGTGGGGCGAAGCGGTGCTTGCGATCATCGTGCCGCGTGAAGGGGCGAACCCTACCGAGGCCGAAATCATCGCACATTGCCGGACCCTGATTGCGGGTTACAAGTGCCCCAAGCGCGTGGTGTTTCAGACAACGCCGTTGCCCAAGAGCGGCGCCGGCAAGATCCTCAAGACCGACCTCCGCAAGCCCTTCTGGGAGGGCCAGGAGAAGGGCGTTAGCTAGAGCTGGGGTCACTGTCGGTCGGCGGCGTTCCTGAGTGCGGCCTGGATCGCGGCCAATTCGGGTACCGTGGCCGGGCGCCAGGCACCTCCGATACGCGACAGTACGTCCCGCCGTTCGCTCCAGGAATGCGAGGCAATGGCCTCCATGAAACGGTCGAACTCGTTGGCGACGCGCGCCACTTCGTGGTCCGTCGCATCGCGAATGAAGGCGGTGGTGGCAGCACGGGCCGTGCGGTGTGCAAGCCTGAAGTCCTGGTGGAGATAGCCATCCAGGAAGCGTGCCAGAGCCGGGTACTGCTTCGCCGTCGGGAGCGCGCGACCAGGCATCAGCGGTCCTCCGGATAGCTGGTTAGGACGAACCAGTCGCCACCGGACTTCGTCAGCACAACGACCGCCGAATTGACGGATTTCACCCTGGTGTCTCCGCGGCGCAGGCTGAGGCCGATCGTGTTCGGCATCGTCACACGGAGCACGAGGTTCTGTTTCGATGTGCCGTTTTCCCAGGTGGTCAGTTGTTGCTTCCCTTTGCTCAGCGCGGCCGCGACGGACCGTTCGGCGGACGCGCGATCGGTATACGTCGAGGCCGCGGAGATGTCGCTCTCGCGGTCAAGCCGAGCGCGCAATTCATCGTCGGTCTTGCCCACGTGGCGAGAAAGCGTGTGCCCGCCGCTCTCCTCGTCGGACTGGAGGTCGTGATGCTCGGCGTTAGCGGAAGCCTGGGCGGTTCGCGCGGCGGGAGCGCGCGCCGTGGCCGTCGCTCGTGCTGTGCCTGGCGATCCCGCATCCTTCGCATCGGCGGTGGCCTGGGCGGCGTCGTCCGCCTTGGCATTGTCCGGGCTGGAATCGCGCCAGTAGTTGGCGTAGAGATACGCGCCCACAAGCAGCAGTCCGACAACAACGATCGGGACGTAGGTCTTGAGGCGGGAGGTCATCGTTTAGCGCTCAACTTGTGCGCATCATAGCGCCGCCCCACTGTCCCGGCCCGTGGGTGGGCGCGTGGTCGGGCCGCGCGTTACCCTAGTCATCGCGGCAGCCCAGGCCGCACAGGAGGGTACTTTGGCCACCAACCTCTACCTCGGAAAGACGTTCGACCCCGCAACTAAGGCGCTTGGGGAGAAGTTCACCGTCGATTCTGACGACTTCACCACCCACGGACTGATCGTCGGTATGACGGGATCCGGCAAGACCGGCTTCTCCTCGGTGATCATCGAGGAGTGCCTGCGAACGGGCGTTCCCGTTATCGCGATCGACCCCAAGGGCGACTTGACCAACCTGGCGCTCGCATTCGATAAACTCGCCCCCGAACAGTTCGCCCCCTGGGTGGACACAGTGGCCTCCAGCCGCGAAGGGAAGACGGCCGAGCAGGCCGCCGCCGAAGCGTCCGCGTCGTGGACTCAGGGCCTCGCCGAGTGGGGCATCGCCCAGGCTGATGTCGCCAGCTACGCGGCCGGACATGACTGCCGGATCATCACCCCTGGTTCGTCCGCCGGCATTCCTCTCAATCTGATCGATTCGCTGGATCCGCCGTCACATGCCGTCCTCGACGACGAGGAAGACCGTCGCGACCAGGTGGATGCGGTTGTCACCGCGCTCCTGGGCCTCCTGCGGATCGATGCGGACCCGGTGCGTTTGCGCGAGTACATGCTGCTTTTTGCACTCGTCGAAAACGCCTGGATGCAGGACCAGTCACTCACGCTTTCGACGCTGGTGGCGCAGGTGCTGAACCCGCCGATCACGCAGATGGGCGCGCTCCCTGTCGATACGGTTTACCCGCCGAATGACCGCCAGAAGCTGATGCTTTCGTTGAACGGGCTAATGGCGTCGCCCCCGTTCGAAGCGTGGCGCCAGGGCGTACCGGTGGACATCGACAGCTGGATCCGCGGCAAGGACGGCAAGCCGCGGCTGACGATCATCTACACCGCGCACCTCGAAGACGACCAGCGGATCTTCGTAACCGCGCTCATCCTCAATCGCATCAAGAGTTGGATGCGCCGCCAGACCGGCACCGGCGAACTTCGCTGCCTCGTCTACATGGACGAAATCTTTGGCTACTTCCCGCCTACGGCGAACCCGCCGACCAAGAAGCCGCTGCTGACGCTGCTCAAGCAGGCGCGGGCATTTGGCGTCGGAGTGCTGCTGGCTACGCAGAACCCGGTGGACCTCGATTACAAGGGCCTCGCCAACATGGGCTTCTGGGCGATCGGGCGGCTACAGACCACCCAGGACCAGGCGCGCGTCCGCGAGGGGATAGAGGCCGCGCTGGCTGATTCTGGGTTGGGCCTGAAGTTCAACGAGTTGATCGCCGGCGTGCAGAAGCGCGTGTTCCTTGTTCACGACATCCATCGCAAGTCCCCGGCGCTGGTGAATACGCGCTGGGCGATGTCCTACCTCCGCGGCCCCATGACCAAGGACGAAGTTGGCCGTCTCTCGGACGCCTTTGACATGAAGGCGGACATGCCGGCCCCGGCCCACGTCTCGGCCCCTGATCCGGCTTCGTCGATGCGGGCAACTTCGGGAGCGCCGCCGACGCTCATCAACCCGGCTGTCCCGGGGCTGCAGGCTCGCTACTGGAGTCGGCTCAACGGCCAGCTCGCGAATCCCTACGTTTATGTGAAAGCAGCAGTTCGCTACAAGGCCGGGGGCATTACCTCTGAAGAAACGATTCAGCAGTTGGCGTTCTCGCTGCCGGACGGAGTGACAGCCGTCGAAGCGCTGGAAGCAGAGCCCTTGAAGGCGGATGAATCAACGTTCTCCGATACGGCCCCTGCGGGAGTGCAGTGCGCGCCCCTCCCCGGCTTCCTGGCGAAGGACGGGGCGAAGGTTCTCGAACGGGCGATCCGCGATCGGCTTGACGACCGGCTCGCACTCAATCTCCTTTACGACGAGGCGACGAAGAATCTTTCGCGACCGGGAGAAGAGGCGGATGCCTTCGCTCTGCGTGTCCAGGCAGATGCCGGGGACGCGAAGAAACGTCTTACCCTCCAGAACCATCTCGACCAGAAGCTGCTGCAACTAAACTCCAAGCAGGCGGAAGTGAAGAGCCGCAGGTTCGAGAAGTG
>JBDUAL010000168.1:0-4847 GCA_040004685.1 Anaerolineaceae bacterium
CAACCCCTTTTGTCGTATCTCCGTCGAACCCTGGCGAGTGAAAGGAAAAGTCCAGCGACGCGAAAAACAGTTGGCGAGAAGTGAGGACGCCGGAATTCAGGTTCTTGGCGGCGATCAGCGAATCCAGCAGGTCCTGAGGTAGCGCTGCGCCTGTTTGGTGGTGCCGCGCGAATCCCGCCAGCACTTGCGGCTCCCAGACCCAGTGCTCCAGCATCTGTGACGGCGCCTCTACGAAGTCACGCTCTGTCGCTGTGCCGCTAAAGCGCGCGCGGCGGGCTCGCGTGAGCGTCTGATGGAGGATGTGTCCAAACTCATGAAAAAACGTCACCACCTCGGAGTGCCGTAGCAGCGACGGTTGTGTTGCGCCCGGCTTCGTGAAGTTCGCTACGATTGCGCTGACGGGCTTTTGGTACTCGCCGCCCGACAGCATCCGTGCCCGGCGCAGCGTGAACGCGGCAGCGTGGCCGTACTTGTTCGGCCGCGGGAAGAGGTCCATGTAGAACCGTGCGAACGGCTCGCTCCCGTCGCTCTCGTAGATATCGAACGCCTGCACGTCGGCATGCCAGCGAGGGGCCGAGGGAGCCGGTTCGTAGCGCACGCCGAGCATCGACTGCGTCACCTGGAACAGCCCGTCAATGCACGCGTCTAGCGGGAAGTACTTCGCGACTTCGAATTCGTCGACCGCGTAGCGGCTCTTCAACAGTTCGTTGTTCCAATAGCGCCAATCCCAAATGTTGACCTCGTTCGAGCCCGTCCGTTGGGCCGCCAGGGCACGCGTCTCGGCAAGGTCCCGGGCGGTCTTCAGAGCCACCTTGTCACGGAGGTCTGTCAGAAAAGCGTCCACGTTTTCACGCCGTTTCGCCATCCGGGTTTCGGTGCGATACGCCGCCCACGAGTCGTACCCTAGCCGTTGCGCAACCTCGGCGCGGACGGCGATCGCTTCTTCGAGCACTTTCACGTTGCCCGGGCCGCCCTTGCGCTGGTCCTTTTCAAACAATTGACGTCGCAGATCCGAACTCCGTGCGTTCGCCATAAACGGCTGAATCTCCGGGTAATCCAACGACACCCGAAAGCGGGTCTCGCCACCGTCTACGTCCACGGTCTTCAGGCTCTCGATAAAACTCTCCGGCAGCCCCGCGAGGTCCTCCCGGCGCACGTTGATGCCGTCGTCCCACTCATCTATGGCCTTTCGGAACTGGACATCCAGCTCCACCAGCTTGTCGAACAGTTCGCGGACTTTCGCGCGTTCCCCGTCCGGGAGTTCGAAGCCGTTGCGCCGGTAATCGCGGAGTTCGTATTCGAGCAGCCGCGCGTCTTCGCCCGCGAGAGTTTGTGCTTCCGGCAGTGCGGCGAAGGCCTTGATCGCGGCGTAGAGGTCTTCGCGGAAGGAGAGCGCGACCCCGTACTTGTCGAGCTTTTCGTCCCACTCTCGGGCCGAGGCTCGCAGTTCGTCGTCCGCCGTGACGTAGGCCATGAAGCCGAGCTGGCCCTGCGCCGACCCGAGGACGTCGGTCGCGTCTTCGAGCGCCAGCATGGTATTGGCGAACGTGCGGTCTTCGTCCGCGATAGCGACGATCGCGTCAACGGCAGCGTCACATTCGCGCATGGCCGATTCGCAGCCCGCCGCGATCTTGGCCGGGGTCAGGCTGGCGAAGTCTACGAGATCAAGCGAAGTGGCCATCCTGGGCCTCCCGGAAGAGAAGTCTCGCGATCGTACTCGAGACCTGCTGTTCAGCGCAGGGGGTAGGCCTTCAGGTGGGCTGTGACCTCGGCGATGATCTCCGCCGTCTTCTCCTGGATCAGCCAGTGGCCCGCGTCCAACTCAACGAACTTGTACGGGCCCTTCATGAACGCGGCGGCGTCTTCGACGCCCCTACGTCCGATCGCCTGATCCTGGTTGCCCCAGATGAGGAGCGTAGGCGTTGTGACATCGCCGAACTGCACGTCCGGGTCGTTGGGGTCAATGCCGCGCGAGCCGCGGTACCAGTTGAGAGCCCCGGTTAACGCACCCGGCTGCGAGAACAAAGCCAGGTATTCGGCTTTTTCCTCTTCGGAGGATTCCTTCCAGACGTTCTTCAAGCCTGCGAAGCCGTCGGCTGAAAGGCTCGCTTCGGCCACGCCGGGCGTCTGGAAGAACGTGATGTACGTGCTCCTCTTCGCCTGGTCTTCGTCCTCTCGGATTGCTCGCCCGAAGGCGCCGACGTGCGGCACCGAGAGCGCGGCGTAGCTGGCGATTCGCTCGGGATAGCGGTCGACAACCGCCCAGCCGGCGCCCGCTCCCCAGTCGTGACCAACGAGGTGGAAGCGGTCAAAGCCAACGGCGTCGGCCAGCGCGATGACATCCGAGGCGATTCGGGCGTAGCTGTAGTTTTCGATACCCTCTGGCCGAGCACCGGGGCTGTAGCCACGCTGGTCCGGAGCGAGCACGCGGTAGCCAGCTTCCGCGAGGACGGGCATAAGCGGCGTCCACATATGCGAGGTTTCGGGGAAGCCGTGCAGCAGGATTACAGGTTCGCCACCCTCAGGGCCAGCCTCCCGACAATGGAACGTGAATCCGTTGGCGGCAATGTCGCGAGTGGTGATGGTCATCTGTTGCTCCGAAAGGAAGATGCGTCAGCTTACGTTGCGAAAGCGAGAGGGCCAAAACTTGTACTACGATATGCTGCTTGCGTGACGAAGCTACTCGAACAGGCTTTTTCGGAGATTTCTCAGCTTCCGCCCGAGGAGCAAGACCGCCTCGCGATTGCGATCCTGGAAGAGCTCGCGACCGAGAACGCGTTCGACGCAAAGCTCGCGGCGACAGCACATCTTTTGGAACCCCTGGTTCGCAAGGTGCAGGAGGACTACAAAGCGGGGCTGACGGAACCGCTCGACCACACTAGGCTTTGAACTTTCGCACGTGTCGCGAGTTCTGGGATCGCTACACCAAGCTCCCTCTCAGCGTGCGCCAGCAAGCTCGCCCTGCGTTCCAAAAGTTCGAGCGAGATCCCTGGCATCCAAGTCTCCAGTTCAAGATGCTCAACCGGCGCGCCAATTTGTACTCAGCGCGGATTGGACTCGGCCATCGCGCTCTTGGCACTCGAATCAACGATCAGGTGGTCCGGTTTTGGATCGGCACACATGCTGAGTACGACCACCTGACCGCCAATCTCTAGATTTACCGCGTGAGCCAACCGAACTGCTGCGGCTTCCGCTGGCTCTTGGCATCGATCATGATGTTCACGATGCTCGGCTTTTCGGTCGCCATCGCCTCCTGGAGCGTCGGCTTCAGTTGGTCGGGAGTGGTGACGAAGAAGCCCTTACCCCCGTAGATCTCGGCCATCTTCTCGTAGTGTGCCGAGGGCGTGTAGGCAGACGGTGGAACTCGCGATGGGTCCAGTTCGTTCGGGCCGCCACCTATGCCGTTGTTATTGATGATCACGAATGTGATGTTCAAACCGTAGCGAGCGGCCGTCTCTACTTCCATACCGCTGAAGCCGAACGCCGAGTCGCCTTCCACGCAGACGACTTTCTTGCCGGGGTAGACGGCCGCGAGCGCGATCGCCTGGCCGAGGCCGACGCCCATCGTGCCAAACGTGCCCGCGTCCAAACGGTGCCGCGGGAGGTAGTTCGGGAAGACAACGCGGCCGATGTCCATCGTGCTGGCACCCTCGTTCGAAATTGCGGAGTCGCGTGGCATCAGGTCGCGCACTTCCTTGAGGACCCGGTAGTAGCCCATTGGAACCGAGTCATCTTCGTACATCGGCGCAACGGTGGCGGCGTTTTCCGCCATCTTGCCCTGCAGCCCCGTCCACCAGGTGGTCTCCGAAGGATACTGCCATGGGTTCTTCTGAAGCTCGGCGTAGACCTGTGCGGTGATCGCCTTCGCATCGCCAACCAACGCCACCTCAGTCGCTACGTTCGTGCCGATCTCCTCCGGGTTGATGTCCATCTGGATGACGCGCACGTTCGCGTTGAACCGCGGTGGCGTCCCGAAGTGCATCATCCAATTGAGCCGCGCACCCATCAGTAACACAACATCCGCATTCTGGAGCGCGTAGGACCGGGCCGGGGCGATCGATTGCCCGTGGTCGTCGGGGATGACGCCCTTGCCCATCGGCGATGCCAGGTACGGCAGCCCGGTTGTCTCAACGAACTTCAACACTTCTTCTTCGGCACGCGAATAGGCCGCGCCCTTGCCGACGATCACGAGCGGTCGCTCCGCCGACTTCAAAGCGGCCATGGCGGCTTCGATGTTCTCCTGCGGGGCGCACGTGCGAGGCGCATCCGCGCACCTTCCCGGCCAGACAATCTCGTCTTCCTCAACTGTTCCGCTGATGATGTCGCCCGAGAGATCCAGGTAGCAGGCGCCGGGACGGCCGTAGATCGAGGTGCGCACGGCCTGCTCAACGTAGTAGGGCAGGCGCGCGATGCTGTCGGGCCGGGCAGCGTACTTCGCATAGGGCCGTGCGGTTTCGATCTGGGGGGCTTCCTGAAAGGCGCCCTGGCCGTTTTGGTAAGAGTCGTTGGCGCCGCCGATGAGGATCATCGGCCAGCAGTTGGACCAGGCGTTTGCCATGCCGGCCACGCCATGGATCATACCCGGACCGGAAACGCCGAGGCAGACGCCGGGGCGCCCTGTGAGGTAACCAACTGCCGCCGCCGCATAGCTCGCGGACTGCTCATTGCGGAACCCGTAGAACTTGATGCCCTCGCGCTGGGCGAAGACGGCGATCGGTATCACCGGGATCCCAACGATGCCAAACATGTGCTCTACGCCCTGCTGCTTGAGCGCGCGGGCGACGATCTGTGCTCCGGAAATCTGGGCCATTCGAAAAACTCCAACGGTGTTGTGCGGCGGATGATAC
>JBDUAL010000169.1:0-4840 GCA_040004685.1 Anaerolineaceae bacterium
ACTGGAAGTTGTAGCCGCCGAGCCAGCCGGTGACGTCCACCACTTCGCCGATGAAGTAGAGCCCGCGGACGTTTCGCGCTTCCATGGTTTTCGATTGCAGGTCTTTCGTATCCACGCCGCCCACCGTCACCTCGGCCTTGCCGAACCCCGCCGTGCCCACGGGCCGCAGTTCCCAGGCATGCAACCGCCGGGCGATCTCCTCCAGCTGCCGGTGCGAATAGCGGTTGAGCGGTTGGGAGGGCGCGTAGGCCGCACACCAGGCCTGCGCAAAGCGGCGCGGCGCGTGGTCGCCCAGCACGGTCGCCAGTTCGCGCGGCTGATCGTGGGCGGCAGTGAGGAGTTCCAGCATCGAGACTCGTGGAAAGAGGTCGACCGTGATCGCTTCGCCTTCGCGCCACGCACTAGAAATCTGGAGGATCGCCGGGCCGCTCAGGCCGCGATGCGTGAAGAGCACGTTTTCTGTGAACGAACTGTCGCCACAGGTTACCGTGGCCTCGAGAGCAACGCCGCTGAGCGATTCGAAGAGCGCCTGTTCCTCCTTCGAAAACGTCAGCGGCACGAGCCCCGGGCGAGGCGTTACGCGCTTCAGCCCGAACTGCTCGGCAACAAGGTAGCCGAACCCGGTCGCGCCGATCTGGGGGATCGAGAGGCCCCCGGTGGCGACTACGAGCGAAGAAGATTCGAACGCGCCGAGGTCCGTCTTGAGCTGAAAGGTGTCAGCTTTCGAAACCGCCGAGACCTCGCAGCCCAGGCGGATCTCCACGTTCGCGACTGCGCATTCGGCCTCCAGCATGGCTACGATCTCGCGGGCACTGCCATCGCAGAACAGCTGGCCAAGCTTCTTTTCGTGGTAGGCGATGCCGTGCTGTTCGACAAGCGCGATGAACTGCGAAGGCGGATAGGCGGCCAGCGCGGAGCGGCAGAAGTGCGGGTTCTGGGAGAAGAAGTTGTGCGGCTCGGCGTAGATGTTGGTGAAGTTGCAGCGTCCGCCGCCGGAGATCAGGATCTTCCGGCCCACCTCGTCGTTGCGTTCGAGGACGAGCACTGAGCGGCCCCGGCGACCGGCTTCGATGGCGCAGATCAGCCCGGCCGCGCCGGCGCCAAGGATCGTGACGTCGTGCTTCATGCGGTTCACCATCGTAGCAGCAGGGAGACGGGGGGCCACTGCGGGGGGCGGCGCAATCTCAAGTAACGGAGTATCGAACTGCGGTTCGCGCGACAGCCAGGGCGTAGACTGGCTACACGTTAGCGTGTAAGCTGCACAGATGCCGCCCGCCTGGGACGCACCCCAGATCGCTGCGCTGCGCGCCGCCCTTCGCCTTTCCCAGGCTGAGTTCGCGCGCGCGCTGGGCGTGCGCCAGCAGACGGTGAGCGAATGGGAGACGGGCCGCTACGCTCCGCGCGGCGCGAGCACAAAGATGCTCGGCATCCTCGCCGAGGAACGCGCGCCCTACGATTCCCCGCTGGCGGGAGAGGAATGAGAGCCGTCGGGTGAGCGAAATCGCCGCTGCCGCACCGCTGCGCGAGTCCGCCGTCGCGGCGCGCTGGGCGGCGGGCTTTCGCGGGGCGTTGCGGCTTGAGGACGGGCGCGGGCTGAAGGTCGTTTTCCCCGGCGTTCCGGGGGGCAGCAGCGGCCCAGATTTCAAAGGCGCGATCCTGGACGCCGCCGGAGACCTGCTCCGCGGAGACGTCGAGATCCACCTGCGGGCCAGCGGCTGGCGGGCGCACGGTCACCACCGGGACCCGGCCTACGCCAGCGTTGTCCTGCACGCTGTGGCCGCGAACGATACCGGCGCGCTCGCGACCCTGCACGCCAGCGGCCGGGCGATCGCGGTGCTCGTGCTCCCGGCAGTGGACGGCCAGGCCGCGTTTCCACCACCCTTCACGCCGCCCTGCGCGCTCGTCGCGGCCCAGGGCAGTGCGCCGGGAGAGGCGCTCGAACGGCTTGGGCTGCGGCGCTTGCGGATCAAGGCCGTGCGCGCTGGGCCGCTGGTCGCCTCGTGCGGCGCTGCGCAGGCGCTCTACGCCCTCTCGCTCGAGATCCTCGGCGGGCCGCCGAACCGCGCCGCGTTCGCCTCACTGGCGCGGCGCCTGCCGCTGGCCGCACTCCTCGAACGGACGGAACGTGCGCCGATCCCCCGTCAACTGCTGATCGCCGCCGAACTGCGGGATGCTGCCGCCATGCTGGCCGTGCGCCGCGCCGGGCTGCGCCCGATGGCCTCGCCCGCGCGGCGGCTGGAGGTGGCGGCGGCCGTCATCCAACGCTGGTGGCCGGAGGGCGCCGCTCGCGCGTGGCCCTCCGCACTCGTCGAGGGCAGTGGGCCGCCTTCGCCGCTGCCGCCCGGTCTCGGCCATTCGCTGGCGATCGAACTCTGGGTGAACGCCGTCCTGCCGGTGGCGCTGGCCGCCGGAGCGTGGCCGCCGGCGGTTTGCGAGGCCACACTGCTCGCGCTCCCTTCGCCGGGGACGTACGGCATGCTGAAGCCGCTCGAGCGATGGCTGGACGCGGGCGCCGACCGCCCCTTCCGCTCCGCGGCGCGGCTCCAGGGCGGGCTGCTGCTGCACGCCGATTACTGTACGAAAGGGATGTGTGGGCGCTGCCCGTTGAGCGGCCCGTAGCCGTCACGAAAGGCAGCGAGCGGTCTACTTCGCCGGTGCGACCAGGCCCGCGGGGAGCTTGCTGAGGTCGATCGTCTTTCGGGGCGGCAGCGCGTTCACCGATGCGGCGGATGCGGCCGGGACAGAGCTAGCGACCGAGGCGCCGCGCCCCGAGCGTCCGAGCTGCGCGTTGGTGGGCGGCGGTGCTTCCGTGACGCCTTCCGCACGATTCGTGCCGCTGCTGAAGTGGATCTCGTTTGTGCTCGCTGGGTAGGCTTCTCCACCGGAGCCGCCGCAGCCGCTCACGGTCCGTGAGCCGGTCGGCGGGAACTCGAGATCGTCGCCGCAGATAGCCGCGCTCGCGCTTCGCACTGAGCCGATCCCGCCGCTAGCGGCGAACAGCGCCAGCCCCACGATGCCAACCGTCAGCACTCGCCAGGACTTTGCCGTGGCCACCAGGGAAACGCCCACCAGATGCCTCCAGAAACTTCTCTGAACCCGCACCGCTACCGTACCGCAACCGAAATGCCTTGCCCATGCCTAAAACGCCGAAAACCACCTCGCCCCGGCAATTCTAACGAAGTTCTTGAGGGTGGAAGCGGCTGCCGGCGGGTGGAGAAGCGGTTGCGGCGCGCCGCACCGCCAAAGCGATCGGGCCAGACGCCCACCGCCACGAAGTACCCAACACCCGGCATTGATCGCCAGGCGCGCGCCCTCCGCGAGCACCGTATGATTGCTCCACCACCATTGGAGGCTTCCGCTGTGAAGTTCGGTATCCAGATGTTCCCCGCCGATTACGCCATCCCCGTGACGGAGCTCGGGCCTGCGTGCGAAGACCTCGGTTTCGATTCGCTGCTCTTCCCCGAGCACACGCACATCCCCACCAGTCGCCGCACCCCCTGGCCGGGTGGCGCCCCGCTGCCGATGGAGTACTCGCACACGCTCGACCCGTTCGTCGCAATCGCTGCCACCGCCGCGGTGACCAAAACGCTGCTCATCGGCACCGGCATCTGCCTCGTCATGGAGCGCGACCCGATCACCCTCGCCAAGGAGGTGGCGAGCGCGGACTTCCTCTCCGGGGGACGCGTGCTCTTCGGCATCGGCGGCGGCTGGAACGAAGAGGAGATGGAGAACCACGGCACGAAGCCTTCGCTGCGCTGGAAGATCCTGCGCGAACGCATCCTCGCGATGAAAGAGATCTGGACGAAGGATGAGGCGGAGTACCACGGCGAGTTCGTCGACTTCGACCCGATCTGGTCCTGGCCGAAGCCGGCCCGCAAGCCGCACCCGCCGATCATGATGGGCGGTGACGGCGCCCGCACTCTCGATCGCGTGCTCGACTATTGCGACGAATGGATGCCAATCGGGGGGCGCATGGGCGGGACAGAGCACCTGAAGTCGCGCATCGATGAGCTGCAGACACGCGCGAAGGCGATGGGCCGGGACCACATCCCGGTCTCGATCTTCGGTGTCGCACCGCAGCCCGCGATGATCGAGGCTTACCAGGAGATGGGCGTTGACCGGGCGATCTTCGGCCTCCGCGCGGACGCTCCGGAGAACGCCCTCGGCGCACTGAAGCACTACGCGGAAGTGATGAAGCCGTACCTCTAGCGGCAGAGTGCACTAAGCACTTGTGGCATTCTCGAGCTTGGCTTGCCGATTGCGTCGCACAGGGCTGTAGAATCGGGGCCGGAGGTGGCACTTATGGCCGTTCAATCTGCATCCGCGTCAACCAACGGGCTCTCCCGGTTCCTCGCGAATACGCGCCGGGTCGGCGGGATAGCCGGAATCATCTACGTCATCCTTTTCGTGGTGAGCATCATTTCGCAGGGTGATGCGCCGATGCTGAACGACGACGCGGCCGCCATTCGGAAGTTCTTCTCGAACGGTGACGACGCGAACCGCTACCTGCTATTCGATTGGCTGATCGGCGTGGCATTTGTGCTTTTCTTCTTGCCGTTCATCTCGGCCCTGCGAAGCCTGTTGGCGGCGGGCGACCCGGGCGGCGGCATGTGGGCGCGACTCTCGTTCATCGGTGGGCTGCTTCTGCTCGCGGCGGGGCTTTCATCCTCGCTCGCCTGGGGCGCGCTAGCCATCGCCTCCCCGCAAGACCTGGACGATTCGACGCTGCTCTTCGCCAGCCGAATGAACGCCTACGGGTTTGGGTCGGCGCTGCCTCTGAGCATGGTCGCCTTCTTGCTGCCCGCATCCCTCGTCATCCTCGCCTCACACGTACTCTGGC
>JBDUAL010000170.1:0-4827 GCA_040004685.1 Anaerolineaceae bacterium
AATGCGGTCCCGAGAGGCTGCGAAGGGAGGAGGACCGGCATGCCCGGCCAGCACGCGCACACGTCCCGCCTCGCCTGCCCTTTGTTCCGGGGGAGGCGTTTTTCATGAGCGCGACACCCTACCTGGGCCCAGACGAAGTGAACCGCACTCTGCGACGGCTCGGTCATGAGATCATCGAGAACAATCGCGGAACAGACCGCCTGATCCTCGTCGGGCTCCTTTCACGCGGCTACCCGTTGGCCGTCCGCCTGGCGAAGGCGATCGAAGAGTTTGAGTCCGTGCTCGTTCCCGTTGGAAGCCTGGACATCGGGCTTTATCGCGATGATGTCACTCGGCGAGGCGCCGCCCCACACATTCGCCCAAGTGAGATCCCTGGGGACATCGACGGGAGCACGATCGTGTTGGTGGACGATGTGCTTTTCACCGGGCGAAGCATCCGTGCAGCGATGGACGCGCTCCTTGACTTTGGCCGCCCGGCCCGCGTGCGGCTGGCCGTGCTGATCGACCGTGGACACCGCGAACTGCCGATTCGACCAGACTTCGTTGGCAAGAACATCCCTACGGCGCTCATCCAATCGGTTCAGGTGCGGTTGAAGGAGACCGATGGCGAGGACGGCGTGTACGTCTTTGGGGAGGGGGCCGCAATTGCTTGAAACTCGCCCCGCGCCGATTGAGGCTGCCGGCGCCGTCACGACCTGGTCAGCGAAAGACCTACTGGATACTGACACCTTATCTATCGCCGAGATCGAACTCGTTATGGAAACCTCCGAAGCGATGATGGAGATTCGCCAAAGGCCGGTGGCTCGCGTTGCTACCCTACGCGGGAGCACCGTTGTCACACTTTTCTATGAGCAAAGCACCCGGACTCGCGCGAGTTTCGAGGTCGCGGCGAAGGCGCTGGGCGCCGATGTGGTCAATCTGACCGCCTCAGGCAGCTCCGTCGAGAAGGGCGAGTCTCTGATCGACACGGTACGCACGCTGGAGGCGATCGGTGCGGACGTGGTTGTCATGCGTCACGCCAAGTCTGGCGCGCCATACCTCGCCGCGCGTAATACAAAGGCGAGCGTCATTAACGGCGGTGATGGCACGCATGCCCATCCGACGCAGGCGTTGCTCGATCTCTTCACAATGCGGCGGCACATTGGCGACCTCGCCGGAAAGCGAGTTGTCATCGTCGGCGATGTGCTCCACAGCCGGGTCGCGCGCTCAAACCTGTGGGCGTTGATGGCCGCTGGGGCGAGCGTTGTGCTCTGCGGGCCAGCCACCCTGGTGCCGCGCACCCTGCACGGGCGGACCGAGCGCGGGTCCTGCGAAGTGACCACGAACCTGGACGCCGCGCTTGAGGATGCCGACGTGGTGATGGCGTTGCGAATGCAGAAGGAACGCCAGGATGGCGGGCTCATCCCCTCCCTCCGCGAGTACATCAATGGTTACCAGATCAACGTGAAGCGCCTGGCGCTTGCCCGTCCCGGCGCCCTCGTAATGCATCCGGGCCCGATGAACGAGGGCATCGAGATCGCTCCGGAGATCGCCCATGGGGTGACTTCGGTGATTGAAGAGCAGGTCTCCAATGGGGTTGCCGTGCGTATGGCAGTGCTTTACCTGATGACGACTGCGAGGCGACCTTGACCGAGCCTCTGCTCATTCGCGGCGGTCGCGTGCTTGACCCGGAGTCGGGATTCGACGGAGAGGCGGATGTGCTTGTGGACAACGGCCTGGTCTCCGAAATCGGGGCCGGGCTGAGCGGCGACGGCGTTCGAGTAATCGACGCCCGCGGCTGCATCGTCGCTCCGGGATTTGTTGACCTGCACACGCATCTTCGAGAGCCGGGGTTTGAGCAGAAGGGCACCATTGCGACTGAAACGGCGGCCGCTCTTCGGGGTGGGTTCACCACGATCTGTGCGATGCCGAACACCACGCCCGCCCCGGACTCGGCTACCACCGTCGAGGCGCTGCTCGAGCGGATCGCCCGCGACGCAAGGGTTCGGGTCCTGCCAATTGGGTGTGTGACGCGTGGGCGGGCGGGCAAACAGCTCGCTGAACTCTCGGAACTTGCAGCGGCGGGCTGCATCGCCTTCAGCGATGATGGGAGCCCGGTCGCCGATGGCTGGCTGATGCGACACGCTCTCGAGCTTGCGGGCGCACTTGGCTTGCCGTTGTCTGAGCATTGCGACGACCCTTCCCTCAACCACGGTGGGGCGATGAACGAGGGTGCGGTGAGTGAGCGTCTCGGTCTGGCGGGCCAGCCTGTCGCGGCGGAGATCAGCGCCATCTCCCGCAATATCGCGCTTTGCGAAGCGACGGGTGCGAGGCTCCACATTGCGCATGTCACCACCGCGCGCGGTCTCGAACTCGTTACTGACGGGAAGCGGCGCGGGCTCCCGATCACCTGTGAGGTAACGCCCAGCCACCTCTTCCTGACCGAAGCCGCCGTCTTTGGACCAGAAAGAACGCCCGCCTACGATACGAACGCAAAGATCAATCCACCGCTACGCACCGAGGCCGATCGGCAAGCGTTGATCCGCGGAGTGAATGATGGGACGGTCGATGCAATCGCCACCGACCACGCGCCCCACGCCGCGGAAGACAAGCTCTGCGAGTTTGATGATGCGGCGTTCGGCATCAGCTGTATCGAAACTGCGCTGGGAACACTGATGACGTCGGTCGATCGTGGTGAGCTGTCGCTCCCGGCAGTCTTACGGGCGCTGACGGTTGGTCCGTCGCGGGCGTTCGCGATCGATGCCCGGATCGCCGGGGCGGGAGCGCTCAGACTCGGGGTTTCGAGCGACATCACGGTCTTCCACCCGACCGAGCGCTGGACTGTCGATCCGCAGCGCTTCGCGTCCAAAGGCAAGAACACCCCCTTAGGCGGCCAAAAGCTTCATGGACGTGTCCGAGCGGTCATCGTCCACGGCGACCTCAGACTAGATGAGGAGGCGCGCCATGACTGACGCCCGCCTCGTGCTCGCTGATGGCAGCCTATTTGAAGGACGTTCAATCGGTGCCCGAGGTCACGCTGATGGCGAGGTCGTGTTCAACACCTCGATGACGGGCTACCAGGAGATGCTCACGGATCCCTCGTACGCCGGCCAGCTTTTGACCTTGACGTATCCGATCATCGGGAACTACGGGATCGATACTGCGGTGGAGGAATCCTCGCGCATCCAGCCCACCGGGCTGGTCGTCCGAGAAGCCGCAGTGAACCCGAGCCATCCGCTCTCGACCGGGACACTTTCCATGTACCTGAAGGCCCGCGGCGTTGTCGGCATCGAAGGCGTGGATACACGGGCCATAACTCGTCGCATACGCCAGCACGGCGTGATGCCAGGCACGATCACCACCGACGAACGCGCAGAAGCGGCACTCGAGCGCCTTCAGTCGATGCCCGAATACGACAACGTAAACTGGGTCTCGACGGTCACGACCGCCGAGGCGTACGACTGGGACGGTCCCCCTGGGAGGCATCGGGTGGCGCTGCTGGACGGCGGAGTGAAGCGCAACATCATGCGTTCGCTGGTCGCGCGCGGTTGCTCGGTGCGGGTCTTCCCGTTTACGGCGACAGCAGAGGACCTGTTGGAGATGAACCCTGACGGGGTCGTACTCTCGCCGGGACCGGGAGACCCACGTCTGCTCGACGACATGGTCGAAGAAACGAAACGGCTGATCGGCAAGGCGCCGCTCCTCGGAATCTGCCTGGGGCACCAGGTGGCGGCGCGGGCGCTCGGCGCTGGTACGTTCAAGCTGCCGTTCGGCCACCGAGGAGGCAACCACCCGGTCAAAGACACGCTCACCGGCCGAGTAACGGTGACTGCCCAGAATCACGGCTACGCGGTGGATCCGGATCGCCTTTCAGCGGCGGCGTACGTGAGCCACATCAATTTGAACGACCAAACAGTGGAGGGTATTGCGCTTCGCGATGAACCCCTCCTGACGATTCAGTATCATTCGGAAGCTTGCCCGGGGCCACTCGAAAATGAAGTGATCTTTGATCGCTTCGTGACGATGATGACTACGGTGCGTGGAGGAGTGTCATGACCAGAGCAACCGAAATCCGCAGAGCGACCGACAGCGACGCGGAGGGCGTCGCGGCAATCGTTCGGGGCGTTGGCGGTGAGAATGTTGGGTTGACCGGAGAGTTCAACGTTGAACGTGCGCGCGGCTGGATACGGCGGCTGGGCGACGAAGGCTGCCTCTTCATCGGAGTCGACGGCAGCATCCCCGTCGGGTTTGGTGCACTGGACTTCGACACCGCAGAACCCGAGGCAGGGCTGCTCGGTGTGTGGATCCTCCCGGAGTACCGTCGCCATGGCCTGGCGACTGACCTGGCAGACGCGATCCTCGAATTTGCCCGTGATCACGGCTACAAGCGCATTCGGGGGCGCCTGCCTGACGGCAACGAACCCGCTCTGAGTTTCCTTTCGTCAATCGGCGCGATGGTGCCGCTTCGCAACCCGGACATGACGTTCGAACTGCCGCTTTAGGCGCCTCCCGCGGATTGGACGATTTGAGATGAGCAGCAGCGTAGGCGGAAGGACCGTGCGTCGGAACAACGCCCCGATCCGGCCACGGAAGCCGGCAACGAGCGTTCCCGACCTGATCTTCACCGTGGCTTTCGCCGGGTGGACCATGGCGCTTATCTTCCTCGCGTCGTCGTTTTTCAACGATGATGTGACGGCGGGAGAGGCTGGCAAGATCTTGGCCCGCCTGTTCGCCGGTGCGCTGGCGCTGACGTCGGCCTTCGGATTCCTGCTGGGACTGCTACTGTTGCGGGACCAACGCCGTCAACGCGACCACTACGTGGTCCCGGCGTTCCTGGGGGTCACCATC
>JBDUAL010000002.1:0-16319 GCA_040004685.1 Anaerolineaceae bacterium
TACAACAAATAAATGTAAAAACCCTTACCCAGGAGAAGCATCTCAATGCGCTGCTCATGGCTCGCCCCTGTTAGCCCCTTGGCTACGTTGCGAGTGGTGAGCAGCGCCGCCGGCGAGGCGCTCAATCGCTCGGCCGAGGCATCCAAGAGGTGAAAGTGGGCGCGAGTCGGCGGGTTGAAGGCGGACGGCAGGACGGCTACCGGGCCAGTCAGAGGTCCGTCGGCGTCGAACCGCGCGACGGTGGGCTTGCTAGCGCGTTCAAGGAGCCGGATTCGAGCGGGAAGGTCTGGCATCTGACGCCATTGTACGGACTACTCGGTCAGGCCGAGAGGCGTTCACCGCGGATCGTGAAGTCAATCCGCACGATCTCATCCGATGGAATCCATTCACCCATGATCCGGCGGCACTGGTGGCTACCAGCGTTGAGATTGTGGGTAACCAACGTCCACCCTGCATCAGGCGTGCCTTGCACCGAACGGAGCCGCCGACCCTTCGGGTCGTAAAAGATTCCACTCATTGCAGCCTCCGTCCCGCGCGCGGGTCCATGGTTCATTTCGTGTTTCGGTTCATTTCGTGTTTCCACCGGTGCAACTTCAACTATGCATGGATAGGAGCTAGTTATGGGAAAGACGATGCCGCCACGGTTTGCTTCACTTAACGTGTTATTCGGCAGAAGACTGCATGCTGCGCACGTCTGCCACCGGAGCATCTCTGCGATCGATGGCACACTATCACTATGCCGCACCCCGGTCGTCGGTCTCTCGCCGTGAAAGGCGGGCGCGTCAAGCGATCGCTCAAACCGGCGCGCCTTGCCGGTACCGCTGCCGTCCGCTGGGCAGCCAGCTACCTGGCCTGGGGCGAACGCAAACGTCGCAAGCGGGACGAGTTTGTGATGCGTACCGCCGAAGATGTCACGCGCACGATGGGTGACATGAAGGGCGCCGTGATGAAGGTGGGGCAGGTACTTTCGTTGATGGCCGGCGTCCTGCCTGATGAGATGGCCGCACAACTGTCCAGACTTCAATCGAACGCGCCGCCAATGGACTATCACCTCGTGGAGGAGGTGTTCGCGCGCGAGTACGGCATGGGCCCACAGCAACTCTTCCGCAAGTTTGAAAAGACGCCGTTTGCTGCCGCATCGATCGGCCAGGTTCATCGCGCCGAACTCCACGACGGGACGAAAGTAGCGGTCAAAGTGCAGTACCCCGGTGTGCGCGAGGCGATCGAACACGACCTCGCCAACGTCGGCCTGCTCATTGGCCTTTCCGGGTTGATCGCTCGTGGCCTCGACGCCGGCCCAATCGTGCGCGACCTGAAGGAGGGTATCCGGGCGGAACTGGACTACGTTCGCGAAGCGGCCGCGCAGCAACGCTTCGCGGATGCGTTCGAAGGGCACGCTTTCGTACGCGTCCCGCGCGTCTATCACGAGCTGAGTTGTGGCACGGTGCTGGTGCAGGAGCTGATGGTGGGAAAGCCGTTCTCCCACGCCCTCACGCTTCCGCAAGCTGAGCGCGATCGACTTGGCGAGATCATCTACCGCTTCTGCTTCGGCAGCCTGTATCGGCACGGGCTGTTCAACGGCGATCCGCACCCGGGGAACTACCTGTTACTGGATGACGGCTCAGTGGCGTTCGTCGACTACGGGTGTGTCGCGGAATTCCCTGATGCGACGCTCGAAGGGTTCAAACGGATCGTCCGTAGCCTCATCCAGGGCGATCGTGATGCATGGCGGGCGTCGACGGAGGGCGTGGGCATTCTTCGCGGCGGCGCCCCGTTCACGACGGACGAGTTGTACGAGCATATGCACTGGTACTGGGCGCCCATCCTCGAAAGGGAGGTGCGCTTCACCCCTGAACTGGCGGCCGAGATGGTTCGGCGAAACACCCAGAGCGGTGGCATCGGCGGACGCATTAACCGGTGGTGTAACGTGCCCGAGGGAATGGTCTTCCTGACGCGTATCAATTTCGGGCTGGCGGGTGTGATGGCCGGATTGGCCGCCAACGGCCCGTGGCAGGCGATCGTTGAGGAGTACGTTGATGGCCGTCCGCCCTCGACGGAACTCGGACGGCTCTCGGCGGCCAGCTCGCGCGGCCCCGGTGTCTGACGCGAGTACCCCTCGCTGGGGGTCGTTGGTCCTCATCGCGGGCGTAAGCGCGACCGCCTGGGCGGCGATTTTCGTCAAGCTTGCGCAAGAAGCGCCGCCGCTGACCATTGCGGCGTACCGGCTTCTCTTCGCAACTGCCGTGGTGGGCGGGATGGCGTCCTTCGGTCTCCTCCGCCGGACGGACCGTTTGCCGCACCGAACGACGTGGCTGTGGTTGGGACTGAGCGGCGCCCTTCTTGCCGGGCACTTCTGGAGCTGGTTCGCCTCGCTCGAACGTACGTCGGTGGGGAGCAGTGTGGTGATTGTGGCAACCCAACCGCTGCTTGCTGCTGCCCTCGCCTTCGTTTTCCTGCGGGAGCGACCATCCACGAACGAGTACTGGGGGATCGCCCTGGCCTCGGTGGGGCTGCTCGTCATCGGCGGCCGCGATTTTGTGGAGAGCCCCGGCCAGCTTGGCGGCGATGGCCTGGCACTGTTCGGAGGCCTGCTCGCAGCGGGATACAGGACGATCGGCAGGCGTCTGCGACCCGACATGAGCGCCGCCGTCTATTCGGCGAGTGTCTACGCGGTTGCTGCCGCTGTTCTTTGGGCGGTGGTCGCGGTCTTCCGCCCGGAAGTAACCGGGTTCGGTACCCAGGCGTGGACGTTCATGGTACTTCTCGCGCTGGTGCCGCAGGTCATCGGTCACACCGCGTTCAACTGGGCGCTCGCGCATTTCCGCGTGGTGCGCGTGAGTATCGCCAATATGGGTGAGCCGGTAGCGGCGACTCTCCTTGCCATCCCCATCCTTGGCGAGCGGCCGACGGTGGCTGTGCTCTTCGGTGGCCCGCTGATTCTCGCAGGGGTTGCGTTCGGCCTCTTCGGCCGTCCCCGAATGCGGCGTGGGCGCCAATTGTCGCCGACCCGAATCTAGCTCCTCCGTCGTTGCGTGAGCGCGAAGGTCGAGAGGTCTGGCGTAGACACGATTGCTGCGCGGATGTCCGCCTCGTGCGCCGAATCGTGGCGAGCCCAGGTGGTGAGGTAGTCCCGCAGACTCCACCGGATTGGTTCGCTCCAGCGGTCCACGGCGCCTGCGATGTAGACGCCCGCTTCGAGCATGGTGGCGTCCAGCGTCACGAACGCCGATTCGACGGCGACCCTCGCACCTGTAGCCAAGTCACGCAGCTCTTCGAGAGAAAGCGCGGCAAATTCCTGCAGCGGCGCCTCGCGAAGACGGAGTAGTTCGCTCGCGACTTCTGTACCGCCAACCCAGGCGGTCGCATTCCCAGAGGCAACCGTTCGCAGCAGATCGTGAAGCAGCTGATCGGCCGAAGCGACGTGTGCCAGCTGATCGCGTACGTCCCAGCGCGAACCCGGCGCCGCGCGGGACCAATACTCCCTCGGCAGCACATCAAGCAGGCCATCGAGCGAGACGCGGGCCGAACGCGCACGTTCCAGCAGCACTTGCAGTTCGGGCAGAATCATCCTGCATCGACCAGTGGCCCGAGGCGTGAATCAAGCGACTCTCGCGCCTCGGGATAGACTTCGCCGAAGCCGCGCAGGAGGCCGAAGCAGCCGGAGATCATCATGTCGCCGAACGGAGCGGCGAGGTAGGGCTTGAGCACCGTCTGGCGAATCTTGCCGCGTTGCGGACCGGTCAACGCGATCATCGAGGGAAGGCGCGCACGAACGAGCGAACGGTCCGCGTGGTAGGCGCCGTGACCCTTCGAGCCGAAAACTTCGGCGTGCTCAAGCTCACCGCTCGCCATGCGCTGAACGAACCGCACGATCTGGTCCGCCGAAAGCTCGCCAGTGTGGTGTTCGAACAGGCTGGCGATCTTGCGGCCCATCAGGTGGAAACCGAGCAGGTGCATGTTGCCCAGGTTGAGCACCACGCGCTCCGTTTCATCGGCCACACGCTCATCGTGGATCGCGCCGAGGGCTGCTGCGGGCCCAGTGTCCATAAACGCCACAGGAGCGACGTTCCCGGCCGATTCGACCATCGCCCTGGCCCGAGTGAGGTACGTCGGCAGGTCCGCGGGCCGGAACGCGAAGGCGAGCAGATCGTTGCGGCGCTCGACCGTGCGACGCAGGTGTTCGAAGCGAAACAAGCGGTCACTGACCCCCGGGGGCGCGGCACCGTGGTCCAGGCAGCCTAGCGCCAGACCATCGAATTGCGTCTCCACCTCGAACGCAGCCAACGCTGTGCAGATCGCGTCCAGGTCGAGGTCGCGGAGTCGCACGTGCTCGGCATCGACATCACGCAATTCGTCTTCAGAGACCAGCGTGACGCCCATCGCCTGGACCCGTGCGAGGTCGTCATCGAGCGTCTGCGCTGCTTGTGGCGTGGCGAACGCTTTACCGCCGGCGCGAAGGTGGTCTTCTAGCGCCCAGTTGCCTGGCCCGCCGCCCGCGACCACGCCGGTGAGTGCAATGGCGCGCCCTTCGGTTGACGCCCGCCGGATGCGCGTCGCGGCGATCTGCGTGGCCGATGGAAGGATCATCTTGACGCAGTTCTCGACCGGCTTTTCGGAATCAAAAAGCAGGATGTCCTGGGTGCCGGTGCCCATATCGATGGCAAGGATGCGCATGAAGATAGTGTAGGCGAGCGAGTGCTTGGTGGAGACGATGGATTGAAACGCGTCTCGGGGAACTTGCGTGTCCAGCGCTTCCATCCGTGCCCGACTCCTGCCGGTCCGCAGGCCCGCGGCTAGCGTCGAAGTCCAAGACTTTGCAGGAGCGCCCATTCTTCGCGGTCACCGTCGCGTGGTGGAAGAGTCAGGGCAGGTAGGCGATACGGCTCGTTGGGCCGAGCAGGTCCGGGATGATCCGTTGGGCATCGCGCACGAAGTCGACCATTAAGGGACGCGTCTCGCGCGGATCGATGATGTCCTCCACGGCGAAAGCGTGGGCGGTACGGAAGGGCGAACCGAGAGTGTTGAGCCGGGCTTCGATCTCGGCGCGCTTCACTTCCGGGTCCTCGGCGGCGTCGATTTCCCTGCGGTACGCCGCGGTTACGCCACCTGAGATGTGCATCGAACCCCAGTGGCCCGAGGGCCAGGAGAAGCGACGATACATTGCCGTGCCGCCGCGGAAGTGGAGTCCACCAGCGACACCATAGGCCTGGCGAATAAGAAAGCAAATATAGGGCATACGAGAGAGGGAGAGCAGTGAGACGATGCGCGCGCCGGCCCGGACGATGCCCTTTTTTTCTTCCTCCAGCCCCACCATGAAACCCGGCTCGTCGCAGAAGTAGATGAGCGGCAGGTGGAAGGTGTCGCAGAGCTGCATCAGGCGGGCAGTCTTTTCACCGGCGGCTTTGTCCATGGAGCCACCGAGGAAGCGCGGGTTATTGATCATCACGCCAACGGGGTAGCCATCGACGCGCGCGAGCCCGGTGATGCGGGAGCGCGCAAACTCGGGTTGGATCTCAAAGAAGGAGTCCCGGTCAAGGACCATGTCGAGGATTTTTCGGGGGTCGTACACACGCTTGCGATTCTCGGGAATGATGGAGAGCAGCGCCTCTTCGCGACGCTCGGGGTCATCGACTGGCGCCAGGCGCGGAGGCACGTCCCAGATGCTAGACGGGAGGTAGGAGAGGAAGCGTCGAACTTGTGCGAGCGCGTCAGCCTCGTCAACGGCGAGGTTCGCGACCACTCCGGACGTGCGAACCTGGATATCTTCGTTTCCCAGCTCCTCCTTCGTAATCGTAATGCCGAGACCCGCTTTCACGACCGGTGGTCCGGCGACAAAGAGCTGGCTCGTGCCCTTGACCATCACGTTGAAGTGACACATCGCCGCTTGGACCGCGGGAAGGCCGGCGACGGAGCCCATAACCGCGGAAACACACGGCACCATCTGGAGCAGCTCCGCATCGATGACGCGGTCGTTCGCAGGCAGGTAGGTGCGGCCCATCATTTCGAAGGTGCGCACGCTTCCGCCCGTCGCATCGAGAAGGCGGATAAAGGGCAGCTTAAGCGAGTAGGCTTGCTTCACCGCCCAGGCCGACTTGTCCGCGACCGAACCATCGGCGGAGCCACCGCGAATGGTGAAATCGCCACCGTGAACAACAACCTTCCGGCCATCGATTCGGACGACTCCCGTCACCGAGTTGGCAGGAGTCAGAGTCTCGAGCTGTTCGCCGGCGTAGGTGGCGCGGCCGGCGAGGACGCCCGTTTCCTGAAACGTGCCGGCGTCCGCGAGGAGGTCGAACCGCTCTCGGACGGTGAGCTTGCCGCGGCCCTTGTGGAAGGCGACTGAATCAGGCCCGCCCATCTGGCGGGCAAGACCCGCCCGGCGGTGAAGTTCATCGACATCGGCCTGCCAGGACATAGATATGCTCCAAGAAGAGGTTGTGCGCGGATTCTACGGGAGCGCGTGCATTCAGCCGATCGTTCCGGTTTGGAGCAGGCGCACGAACTCTTCCTCGCTCAGCCCGAGAACGTCCAGGAAAACGTAGGCATTGTGTTCGCCGAGAGCCGGAGAGCGGCGAACGGGTTCTCGAGGCTTGCAACGCGGGCCCGTTCGCCGTGGACCGTGATCGCGATGCCTGGATCCGTCGACTGATGGACGACTTCGAAGCGCGGAGCGATCACTGGGTCCCTGTCCAGGTGGTCAGCGATGCTCTCGACCGCTGCGGCAGGAATGAATGCCGCCTGGAGCAATTCGGCTAACATCCAACGGTCGCGAACCCGAGTCCACATCGAGACAATCGCGTCGAGGGCGTGTTCGTACAGTTTTCTCGCCGAGTGACTTACGAACCGAGGGTCGGTGGTCGAGGGGGCTGGCCCAGGGCCGCGGCGAAGGAGGCGAACCGCGATTGTTCAGCGGGGAAAGCGACCCACTGGTCAGCGCCGCCGCAGCAAAGACTCCATGCGGGCAAGGATTGGGTTGGCAGCCCCGGGGAAAGTACCTAGTTCTAGTTCACCACGTCTCGGATTTTTCGCCCGTAGCGGCCGCACATATCGAGGGGAGCGACGAGAAAGGCAGGATCGGGGTTAAGTGCGTACTCGCGCAGGCACGCTTCGGTGAACTTGATCGCATGCTCGTCGCCAGAGAAGACCGCCCGGTCGATGAGATCCTCGGGGCTTGGCAGTTCCGCCGGCAGTTCAACCGGGTGGGCGTGATGGCTCCGTGAGTGGATCGCGGCGGCGGCCTGCCAGGCGTAGCGGGCACCCAGGCGCCCCGTTTCGGGCGTAAGGTGGGCCGCGATCATTCGCAAGGCGCTCGGGGCAGTGACGGTGTGAACGTAGGCGATGCTGGCCGACCCGGCGTTTTCCAGGTAGCGCACAGCCATAGTGGCAGTGAGATCGGAGATGAACGCGGACAGATCTTCTCCGGGAGCGGCAAGGTTCACGACCGCGGCAAACGGTGGGAAGCGATCGAGTTCGCGAACCGCTTCAGAGATGCTGGGGGCGCGCCGGCTTCGCAACTCCACTGGCATGATCGGCACGGCAGCAATGCCCTCGGACGGGCGGCGTGGCTCCGCGTGGCCGGGGATCCCCGGCAGCATCTGGTAGCGGGCTGCCCAGTAGGCCAGCCCGGCGACGAGTTCGGCACGGCGCGAAGCGTTCTCCTCTGCGGCCAGGCTGCGTACGGCGTGGGCGGTGCGGATGAGGCCATGCGTGGCGCCACTCATCATGCCCGGAGCAAGGCGCGGAACCCATTTCTCGAGTACTTCTGCCCACGGCATGACATCGAGTTCGACGGCGAAGAAGTCCTCCCAGTCCGAGACCCGTTGAAGTTCACCGAGAGCATCGACCCACGACTCGGGCGCGATGCGGGCGACGTTACGGGGGCGATCGAGCAGGCGTTTGCGGTAGCGCGCGACCCAGTCCTCGACGGCCTCGTCGCGGCCGAGGGCGCAAAGCGCTTCGGCGGCCATCGGGCCGTGGTTGGAGAGGCCGAAAGCGAATTCAGGCCCGCAATCGCTCAGCATAGTAAGGGCCTGGTCGATGGCGGTCATGGACATCCTCCGAGGACGAGCGCAGGTTACGGCGCAGCATATGCGAACGAGGGGTCGGCTGCCGCACGGTCGTTGCTGCCGTAGGACGTCCGTGTCAAATCCTTCTGATAGTGACCGACGCTGAAGATGGCGAGACCCTCCGCTGTGTGAGGTAGCCGATGGTACTCGGGCGGCAGTGCCCATGGTCTGATGACCGTGCCGAACGTGCGCTGGAACTGCCTTCGGACCCTCCTATTGTTGCCTTTGTCGTCGCGCCTACCGCCACTTCGCCGATGAACCGTGGTGTACCTCCAGGCACTCGGACTTGAGGCTTAGCGGCTCGACGGTGGCTGGCTGGAGTGGCGGGTTCGCTGAGGACAGGATGCCACAGCGATCCCCAAGCAAGTCCAGCCGTCAGGGCACGGGCAGCTCGTAGGTCTATCGCAGTCAGTCCGAAGCAGCTGCGGCTCGGGTTTGTGACGAGGGCGCGGGTAGGACGGCGGGGGTACGATTGGCGGACTTCTTTTGGAGCGTCCCGGCCAATGACTCGCACGATGTACGTGATACCGCACTGCCACTGGGATCGCGAGTGGTATCAGCCGCATGAACTGTTCCGCTGGCGGCTGGTGCAGATGATCGACGAACTGCTCGAGCATATGGAATCGCACCCGGAGTTCGAGTATTTCAACCTGGACGGACAGTCGATCGTGATCGCCGACTACCTGGAGTTGCGCCCCGAGAACGAAGGGCGGCTGAAAGCGCTGATCGAGTTCGGACGCATCGTCATCGGGCCGTGGTGGGTGCAGCCGGACGAGTTCCTGCCGAGCGGTGAATCGCACATTCGCAGCTTCCAAAAGGGGATCCGGTTCGCAGACCGGCTGGGTGGGTCGCTGCGAGTGGGGCACTGCGCGGACCAGTTCGGGCATATCGCCCAGATGCCGCAGATCATGAAGCAGTTGGGGCTGACCAGCGCCTGTCTCTGGCGCGGGGTTCCCGATTCGATCCCCGGTTGGAGCTTTCAGTGGGAGTCGCCGGATGGCACCCGCCTCCCGGTGCTCTACCTGCGCAACAGCTATTCGAGCGGCTGGCGGCTCCCCACCGACCCCGAGGAGATGGTGGAGCGGAGTCGTCGCCAGGAGCGGGACCTGAAGAACGGCGCTCCCGGCGTGCTGATGAACGGCACGGACCATTCGCGCATGGAGGCGCACGTGCCGGGTGCCCTGGCGGCAGCTGCCGCACGAGGTTTCGATTACAAGATGGCGACGCTAGCGCAGTACGAGCGGGCAGTATTCGAAGCGGGCATCGACGAGGTGGTACATGCCGGGGAGCTGCGTTCGCCGGATCGTTCGAACGTGCTGGTCGGGGTGCTTTCGGCGCGAATGAACATCAAGCAGCGCGACTTCGAAGTGGGGGCGTGGCTGGAGAAGTACGCGGAGCCGCTGGAGCTGTTGGCGCACCTGCACCATGGGCCTGACGGCGGTCCAGCGCTGCGCCACGCGTGGCAGGTGATGCTGGAAAACTCGCCGCATGATTCGATCTGCGGGTGCAGCGTAGATCAAACGCACCGCGAGATGTTCCCGCGCTACGACCGCGCCGAGCAGCTCGCGAAGGAGATCGCGCGCGAATCGATGGCCCATTTGGTGCGTCGGCTCGAGGCGCCCCCGGGCGGAGGGGTCGCTGTCTTCCGGCCGGTGCCGCACGCTCCCGCCGTACTCGAGTGCACGGTGCCGGATAGCTGGAACGCGAATGCGATTCGGCTCCCTGATGGTCGGACGGTGGCCTGCTCGCTCGGCGGTCACCAGCCCGGCCAATTGCTGCGCTTGGAGGAGGTCTCTCCGCGAGGAGCAAGGCGGCACCTCGATTTCATCCGCGAAGGACGGTACGACGAGCAGTACGTCGAAGGGATGACGTGGCAATTGGTCGAGCGGCTGCTCGAAGTCGAAACGACCGTCGGGGTCGGGGTCTCCGTGGTGGAGGATGAGACGGTGCGCGAAGAGGTTCGCCAGGTGGCTGCGAATGGCCTCGCCGATAGCGCGCGGGTGACTGTGCGCCGTTCGGGCACGCTCACGCTACGCGCGGTCTTACCGCCGAGCGACACAGTGGGGGTGGAACTGCTGGCGCCAATGCAACTTTCCGCTGGGGATGGCGACCTGTCGATGACGCCCAATTCGATCTCCAACGGGACGTACGTGGTGAAGCTCCGACGGGGCCGCCTGGAAGTTCGCGACTGGCAGAACGGCATCGAGTTAGGCGCGGTCAACGTGTTCGTCAGCGAAGGTGACCGCGGTGACGAATACAACGCGGACATCCTGCCCGGCGCGGTGCTTCAGCCGGTACTGACCGAACTCGTGGAGGTCGGGCACGACGCGGTTTCGGCGTGGATCCGCTACATGACGGTGCTGGAGGTGCCGCTTCGTCTCAACGCCAAGCGCACGCAACGAACGAAGAAGCGGGCGACGCTTGTACCCATCATGACGACGGCCACGCTCTGGTCCGGGGTGCCGCGCATCGACTTCCACGTGAGCGTGGAGAACACCGCGGAGGACCACCGGTTGCGAGCTCTGTTCCCGCTGCCGTTGAAGGTGGAGCGGGCGATCACGGAGAACCAGTTCCACGTGGCTGAACGCAAACTGACGGCGCCGCCCTGGAACGGCGTGAGCCCGGAGCAACCGCCAACCACGTTCCCGCAGAAGACGTTCGCGGCGTTCGAGCAGGACGGCCTGGGGATCGCTGTCTTCAACAAAGGTTTGCAAGAAGGGGAGGTCGTCACGAACGCGGACGGTAAACAGGCATATGCGCTCACGCTGTTGCGCTGCGTCGGCTGGCTTTCGCGGCCGGACCTGGTCTCGCGGCGGGGCGGCGCTGGACCAACGATCGCCACCGCGGACAGCCAGATGCTGGGCTCCCACGAGTTTGCCTACGCCCTGACGACGTACCGTGGCGATTGGCGCTCGGCTGACGTGCAGCCGCTGGCCCATTCGTTCGCCTACCCACCGATCGCCTGGGCGACGAACGAGCACG
This sequence comes from Anaerolineaceae bacterium, assembly GCA_040004685.1. Classification (GTDB taxonomy): domain Bacteria; phylum Chloroflexota; class Dehalococcoidia; order Tepidiformales; family Tepidiformaceae; genus PNKC01. The sequence continues at coordinate 11,049 of JBDUAL010000002.1, forward strand.
AGGGTTCATCCGGGCGGTCGCTGCCGCTTGCGCGGTTCGCGAGCGCGGCGGTCGTGCCATCTGCGATGCAGCGCAGCGATGTCGACGGCTCACCACTGCTGCGCGTCTACAACTCGAACGAAAGCGGCGCAGAGGCTGTTATCGAGGTGCCCGCGGCCGGGGACGGAACGAGACTGGTGAACCTGATGGAAGAGCACGCGGGCGAGGTGTCGAACGACGGCGGTTGGCGATTCCCATTGGGGCCGTGGGAAATCTCCACCGTGCGGTTCGAGCGACGGGAGTAAACGGGGCCTGGAACGCTATCTCCCGGAAAATCGCGGCTCGCGCTTCTCAACGAACGCCAGTGCGGCTGCCCTATGGTCTTCGGTCTGGCCGCTGGCGATCATGTTCTCGGCTTCACGGGTGAGCGCGTCGCCGAACGAACTGGTCGCGCCGTAGCTGAAATTGTCCTTCATTCGTCCGTAGGCGAGCGTGGGTCCGTCAGCGAGGCGGCGGGCGAGGGCCATCGTCTCGTCCATCAGGGAGTCGTGCGGGACGACCTTCGTGACGAGGCCGAGTTCGAGCGCTCGCTGGGCCGGGAAGATCTCAGACATGAAGTAGAGTTCTTTGGCCCTGGCCGGGCCGACGAGTCTTTGTAGCAGCCACGTCCCACCGAAATCGCCGCTGAAGCCAACTTTCGCGAACGCCGTGGTGAAGCGCGCCTGGTCGCTGGCGATGCGCAGGTCGGCGGCGAGCGCAACGCTCAGGCCCGCACCGGCGGCGACACCGTTGATCGCAGCGATCGTTGGCTTCGGCATCTCCTGGAGCAGCCGTGAAACCTCTTCTTGCTGGCGAAGCCCGGCGGACGGGGTGCTTCCGACTGCACCTTCGCTCCGGCCGCCAGAAGCATTGCCCTGGGCCATCGCCTTCACATCGCCGCCAGCGCTGAAGGCACGGCCCGCGCCGGTGACCACAACGCAGCGCACACCGGGGTCGGTGCTCGCCTTCTCGGCCACACCGAACATCGTGGCGAGCATCTCGGGGTTCATCGCGTTGAGCGATTCGGGGCGGTTGAGGGTAATGGTCGCAACACCATCCTGGACGTCGTAGCGCACGGTTTCAGACATGAGTAGCCTCACAAGACTCGGATTCCGCAAGTATAGCGAGTTGGTGAGAAAGGCGGCGGGCTCCATAAGCGCAGTGATTTTCGTTCCGGAGCAAGGCCGCAAAAAAACGCCCAAGTGCGAGCGAACTCACTCCATCGGTCGCCGGTGATACGGTTGCACCGTGCAAACGCTGAATAGACCAGGCTTCCCGATCCGCGCGAGGTCCGGCGGGAGCGTTCCAGGCGTCGTACTTGTGACGCTCGGTGGCCTACTCTTTGTCGCGGGCTGGGCGCTGCTCTTCAGCGGGGCGGGCCAGTACCTGCTCCTGCCCGGCAAGGTGCTTTGCGCGCTCGGTGGCTGGCTGCTCCGGGGATGGAGGGGCGCGCTGGTGGCGCCTGTTCTGGCAGTTATGGTGGGAATCGTCCTGCTTGTGTTGACGAACGCAACGGCGGCCAGCTGGCATCAGCTTCGGGACTCGGGCACGCCCGTTGTCCAGACGCCGTCGCCTAAGCGCTAGACGTGCGCATTGTTTGCGCCTGCTGGTCCGCGGTCAGCCCGGGATCGCACCGCTTGATTACACGCGCGGTAGTGACTCTGCGCGAAGGCGATGCTTGGAGCGGAGGGACCATCGTAGACGGGTTGGTTGAGTAGCGATGGAGCATGAGGACACTACATCAGAAGGAAGTGCGTTGCGCCGCCAGGTTCTTCCGGAAGGAGCCTGAGCGTGTGATTCTTGACGTTCGGCTCGATGCCCAGCTCTTCCATCGGAAGCACACCCAGCAACGGCTGCGCATCGGCCGAAAGCTCAAGGCAGCGGAAGTCGCCTCTGCGGCCTTCAACGGTCAGGCTTGCATCGCGGTAGAGGCGAGCTTGGGACGTGCCGTTCGCGGTCTGGATGGGGACCTCGCGGTCGAACTCGAGTCCGAGTTCGGCGATCATCGGGGCCGGTAGCGCCAAGGTGCTCGCACCGGTGTCCACGAGAACGCGCTCCAGCGTCAGCGACCGAACCGCGCTGGGCCGAATCGAGCCGTCAAGAAGCCGGATTTCGTCTGCGCGGTTGCGGATGGTGATCGTTGCGTAGACGTGGCCCATCTGGCGTTCGGCGCCCTGTTCCTGGAATGCTGTTTGAGTGCTCACGTTAGGATTATACGCCTATGCGCCGTAGGCCAAGGGTGCCGGGAGTCCTGGGCGCTGACTGCCGAGCACTACTCCCCAGCGTCCGCCTTCTCCAGTTCGAAGGCGTCGTGGAGGGCGCGGACTGCGTCATGGACGCGGTCGCTGGCGATTATGCAGGTCAGGCGGATCTCGCTCGTGGAGATCATCTCGATGTTGATGCCCACATCAAAGAGCGTGCGGAACATGCGCGCCGCGTATCCGTGTGCAGTCTGGATTCCGACGCCGACGATGCTCACCTTGCCCAAGTTCGCATCCGAGGTGTACTCGGCCGCGTTCACCGCGGCGCAGATCCCCGGCATGACGGCTTCGGCCTTTCGCAGGTCGCTACGGGAGAGGGTGAAGGTGAGGTCCGTAAGCTGCCCTTCGCTGGCGTTCTGGACGATTGTGTCCACGCTGATCCCGGCATTGGCGAGCGGTTCGAAGATGTTGGCAGCAATGCCCGGCTGGTCCGGCACACGGCGGACGGTAATCTTGGCGACATCGCTGTCATGCGCGATGCCACGGACGCGGTTGCGTTCTTCCAATTGAGACTCTCCATGGATGAGGGTACCGGGCGCGTCGACCATGCTCGAGGTGACGAGCACGGGCAGGTTGTAGACGGAGGCGAGTTCGACCGCGCGATTGTGCATCACGGTTGAGCCCTGGGTTGCGAGTTCGAGCATCTCTTCGTAGCTGATGTCTTTTAGGCGGCGGGCGGTTGGCACGATGCGCGGATCAGCGGTGTAGACGCCTTCGACGTCCTTGCAGTTCTCGCAACGTTCGGCGCCGAGGGCGATGGCGAGGGCAACGGCGGTTGTATCGCTCGCGCCACGCCCGAGGGTGACGATCTCCTGATCCTCCGTGGTGCCCTGGAAGCCGGCGATGATGGGAACGCGGCCCGCAGCCAACTCGGCGCGGACGCGGTCGGCGTCCACCCTGGCGATGCGCCCCGATCCGTAGTGGGGGCGAGTGAAGATGCCCGCCTGGTTGGCGGTCAGTCCGACTGCCTCCTGGCCGAGTGCGCGGAGAGCCATAGCCACCAGCGCAACAGACATCTGTTCGCCGGTGGAGAGCAACATATCGAGTTCACGCGGGTCCGGGTCGGGGGAGACAGAGAGGGCAAGGTCGATGAGTTCATCCGTAGTGTTTCCCATCGCAGAAACGACGAGGACCACCTGGTCTCCCGCTTTAACGCGCTTGATCACGCGCCCCGCGACGTGACGGATGCGGTCGGCATCGGCGACGGAGGTACCCCCGTATTTCTGGACTACGAGCATGGGTACAGAGTAGAGGAGCCTCGGGACACGAGCATCCCGGCGGGCCCTTAGGCGGCGCGCATCTACAATCGAAGGGATGGCCGTATTCGTTCCACCGACGCCAGTGCCCCTGCCGACGCCCTCGTTGTCGTTGCGGGGTCGGCGTCTCGCGCGCACTATCTCCGTGATCGCGGCGCGGTTGGCGCCGGTTGGCGCGCGGAAGCTGTTAGGAAGGTCAGAAGACCGCGTGACTGTTTCGCGGGCGATTCGGGCCTCGTTCGAAGAGCTGGGCGCAACGTACGTGAAGTTCGGTCAGTTCCTGGCGTCCGCGCCAGCGATTGTGACGCTGCCAGTTGCCGATGAGTTTCGCAGCACGCTGGACCGCGGACCGGGCGTTCGGTACCGGCAGATCTCTGAGATCTTTCAACAAGACACGGGGCGCAGTATCGATGACGCCTTTGCCAGCTTTGAAAAGCGACCGTTTGCGGCAGCATCGATGGCGGTTGTTCACCGCGCGGTGCTCAAGGACGGGCGAACCGTTGCCGTGAAGTTCATCCGGCCGAACCTCGCCGAGACGGTCGCGGCGGACCTCGGCATCATGCTGCCGGCCTTCAAGGCGGCGGCAACGGTGGGCGGGAACGAAGGGGCGTTCGCGCTGGTGGGTTACCTCGTTGGGCTGCGCGAGCAGCTTGCGGAAGAGCTTGACCTGCGCAACGAGGCGCGCAGCATGGCGCATTTCCGCGACCTGTTCAACGAATTCGGACTGCACCTCCTGGTTGTGCCGGCGGTTCACGAAAAGCTTTCGGGGCAGCGAGTGCTCACGATGGAGTATCTGGACGGCGTGCCAATCGATAACCTTGAGGCGGTTGAAGCACTCGGCATCGACCCCAAGAGCCTGGTCCGCGAGTTGCTCAGAGCCTGGATCCTGACGGGCATCCACAACGGAATATTTCACGCGGACATCCACGCGGGTAACCTGCTCGCCCTTGGGGATGGTCGCCTGGGGATGCTCGACTGGGGAATCGTCGCCCAGCTTGATGCGGATTCGCACCTGCTGATGCGCAATCTCGTGAAGGCGGCGCTCGGCGATGAAGACGCCTGGGGGCCGATCAAGGATGCAACCGTGCGCATCCAGGGAACCGGCCTGCGCGAGGCGTTCGGCCTGACGGACGAGGAGATTGGGCGCATGGTGCGGGCGATGCTCGAACCGGTTCTCACCTTGCCATTAAAGGACGTGAGCATGGCGAGCCTGTTTGCCGGCACCGACGAAGTGATCTCGTTGGCTACCGGACGCCCGGTCGAAAAGCACTCCCGGCTCGAGAAGTTTCGCCAAAACCGGAAGACCGCGAAGGCCTACCGATTGTCCTTTAAGAGCGGGTACTTCGATACCAGCTTCCAACGCTCGAACTTCCTCGCCTCGAAACAACTGGTCTACCTGGAGCGTTACGGCCGAATGTACGTGCCGGAACACGCGATCCTCGGGGACCATGAGTTCCTCGAGGGTGTCATGCGTCGCGCTAGCCAGCCTGGCTCAGGCGCGAGCGCAACGGGCTGATTCAGACGCGAAGCCTGGCGGGTAGCGCGCGGCCGTGAATCTGGTCGCGCCGGCGGCCTCTGAATGAGCAATTGGGTGACACAGTTGACACCTAGAGTAGAGTTGCCGTGGCGGTTTCCCTGAAGAAGGGAGCCCCGGAAGGTGGTACCCGAATTGGTACGCTACCCAACGCTAATTGCTCTGGGCCTCGTCCTTGCGCTCCTCTCCACAGCGGTGGCTT
>JBDUAL010000171.1:0-4788 GCA_040004685.1 Anaerolineaceae bacterium
GGAGTCGCGGGCTTTAACCGCCGGTGGGGAATTACACCCCGCCCCGAGAACATCACGTGTATCGTTAGGCGCACGCTAAGAAGTTGTCAAGGAGCTCGGGTGCGGAAGAAGCGCAAACGTCAGTCGTCGGCCTCATCGTCGGTGTGAACCACCAGCACGGGGATGCCGCATCTGCGGATCACATCCTCGGCGACGCTCCCGATGAACAGCCGCTTCAGCCCGCTGCGAGCGTGCGTCGCCATCACGATCAGATCGGCGCCAACTTTCCGCGCCTGGTCGACGATCTCCTCCGCCGAGTTCCCTTCCGCCAGCACGGTCTCCCATGCGGGCGTGCCATGAGTCTGACGGACACCCTCCAGGTACACTGCTGCAACCTCTTCGTTCGCTTCGGCCACCGCGGCCGCCGCCGCTACAGAGCCGGAGGAGCCGAACGATTCGGCAGCCGTGGCACCCAGAATCGTCCCGTAGCCGGCCGTCACGGAAAGCAGAACTACGGCCGAATCGAACTTCCTGGACAATTCGATGGCCGGGAGGAGCGCGGCTTCGCACTCGGGCGTCCCGTCAAGTGGGATGAGAATCTTCGAAAACATGGTTGGTCCTTCCGTGCCGGGAACTGATCTCGTCCATTCTGCGCCGTCACCGTCGCGCCTGCCTAATCCGCATCCCGAAACGAACTTGTCCTCGAGACTTTTGGGCCTCCATCACCTCTAAACAGACGGCCATTGACCCTTGATTACGCGAGGCTTACGTTCGCCTTTGCGCCCCTCGGCGCGTCCCCCCGCGCGCGAGCGTACTAAGCTCTCAAAAGGACTTCGACGATGGCAGAGGATGTTGCTGCCCGCGATGTACTCGATGACGCCCGTGCTCTGGCGAACAGGGGCGAGTGGACCAAGCTTGTTGCCCTTGTCACCTCCCTCCATCCTGCAGACCTTGCTGAACTCGTTCTGCTCTTCGATGAAGACGAACGCATTACGCTCCTGGACCGCCTTCCGACGGACGTTGTTGGCCAGCTCTTCGAATTCGCCGAGGACGACGAACTTCGCAACCTGATCCGCGGAATCGGCCTCCAAGACCTGCCAGCCGTCCTTGAAGACGTTGACGACGACGTCGCCGCCGATGTCATCCAGCAGCTCCAGCCCGCCGAACAGATGGAGACGCTCGCCGCCCTTGATCGGGGCGAAGAGGTCGCCGAGCTGATGCGCTATAGCGACGAATCGGCCGGCGGCATTATGTCGCGAGGCTTCGTCGCCCTGAACGAGAGCATCAGCGTCCAGCAGGCGATCGACTACTTCCGCGTCCTCCGCCCTCCCACAGACCGGGCCTACTACCTCTACGTGATCGACGACGAACGCCGCCTGCAGGGCACGGTCAGCGTGCGCGACCTTCTGGTGTCATCGCCAGGAACCACACTGAGTGAAATCACCCAGCGCGATGTCCACGCGGTGGCGGTGGGCACGGACCAGGAAGAGGTCGCCCGCACCCTCCAGAAGTACAACCTGATGGCCGTCCCCGTGGTCGATGACGACGGGCGGCTGGAGGGCGTCACCACCGCGGACGACCTGATGGACGTCCTCCAGGAAGAGGCTACTGAGGACATGTTCCGCATGGTCGGCCTGGACGAAGAGGAGACCGCGACGACCCCCGTTCTCCAGACGATTCGCCTGCGTCTGCCGTGGCTGGTGGTAAATCTCGCGACGGCGTTCGTGAGTACGATCGTGCTTCTGGTCTACCACGGAACCGTGAACAAGGCCGGAATCCTCATAGCGTTCGTTCCTGCGATCGCCAACCAGGCGGGCGTCACGGGTACGCAGACCGCGACGATCGCCGTCCGCTCGCTGGCCCTCCGCGAGCAGCGCGTCCCGCTGCGGCGGCTGCTTTCCCGCGAGTGGGCCGTGGGCATAGTCAACGGACTGGTCGTTGGGTTGTTGCTCGCCGGCGTCGCCTACCTCGTCGAAGGGAACATTACGCTAAGCCTGATTCTCCTCGCCGCAATGACCGGAGCGACCTCATTGGCGGCGCCGATCGGCCAGGTTGTGCCCCTGATCCTCAGGCTCCTCCACGCAGACCCCGCCCTATCGTCCAGCATCTTCGTGACGATGTGTACGGACGCCCTCAGCTACCTGATAGCACTTACCCTCGCCGCCACGCTGATTAGCAGACTGGCGTAGCGCGCGGTCTCTGCTACCTGCGAGCCGCGAGCCGCACGATCTCTTCGGCGGAACCCGTTGCATCCAGCGAGACCACCTGCACGCCGCGCGCCGCCCATGCTGCGTTCAACCGCGCCGCCAGCTCCCCGCGACCCGCGCGCATGACGCCATCAACCAATCCATTGCCTCCATCGACCAACAGAATCAAACCACCGCCATCCCGCTCGATCACCGGCTGAAACGCGTGGGCTGCGAGGAAGGGGATAGTCAGACCGTCTCGCACCGCCATCGCCCACTCCTCGGCTGAGACCTCCTCAGGAGGAAGTGCCTCCAACCCGTCGCGCCGGGGCGGAATGACGATCAGGAGGTCGCAGCGGCCAAGTCGATCGGCTGTTTCCGCTGCGAAAGAAGCAAGGGCCACCGGGTCTGCGGCGTCCACGACCGAGGAGAACTGCTCTCGACCAACGGCCCAGACCTCGTTGGCGATGGAGGCAGCGGCAAATTCTTGATCGCGTTCCAACGTCCCAATGGCGATGTCCGCGCCCGCCTCTGCCAGCGCCATCGCGATCGTCCGGTCGCCGTCTGTTCCCACGCAAAGCACGGCTGCCACGAGGCCCACCAGTGGCTCACGCACTATCGAAACACCAGGAACATCGGCACAACGAGGCTAATCAACACAAGCAGCCCTAGTCCGACGCCAATCGTACCCCAGTCACGTCCCCGCTCTTTCCCTGAGTAGTAACGCTGTTCCCAGCTTCCGTCCATCAGGTCCATGTCGCGCTCATCCGGCCCGAGATCCGGTCCGCCGTCGACGTCCGGGTTTGCGCCAAGCGGAATGCGGTCCTCTTCGTCAAATTCGTCGCGCTCATCAGGCATGGGCGGATCTTACCGCACGCGATCCGCGTCGTCGTCGCGCTCAAAGAGATCCCACTCCATTCGCCTGGGGAGGTGAAAGTCCGAAAACCCAACGGATCCGGCGGTGAGCAAAAACGCGGGCACGCAGAGCCACGCCCAGCCTGCCCCGGCGATGAGCACGACCGCACCGGCGATCCCCCACCAAAGAACGCCTGTGACGCCTCTCTCCGGGTTCCCGCCGCTATTCGCCGATGCCCCCGCCGTGAGGAACGCGAAGACGCCCATCCATGCCGCGCCATCCCCGCGGAACGCCACCGCCGCCCCCACGACGACCCAAGCAGCTACGATTCCCGCTCCAACGGCAAGGCCGTCTCGGCGCATGGAGCTGTACACCACGGCGCCAGTCGCCAAGAACGCAAAGATCGAAACCCACGCCGCCCCTGACTCAGTTCCGGCGGCCAGCGATGCACCTCCCCAGATCCCGGCGATCGCGATCAACCGCGAAAGCCCCAGTCGCCGCCACGCGGAAGTACCGACCGCACCAGTCGCGAGAAATGCAAAGATCAGGATCCACCACGAGTCTCGTTCAATCACAACCGCTGTCACTGCGGCGAGCCAGATCGCCAAAATCGAAAGCGCGCTCGATGCCTTGATCGTCATGTCAGACGCCGATCTTCGTTTCGGAGTTCAGGACGGTGAATTCGGGCGCGGCCGACATTCGCGGACGCGACGAGCTGCGTGTTGCTCGCGCCGGCCCCCTCGAGTCTCAGGACACGCCTGATCACGCTCACCAACCCGGTGGGGGTCATCGCCATCCGATCTGCCTCCTGCTTCCCGTCCGCCACGGATTCTACGCCAGTGCCGTTGCTACGTCCGGTGGCTGTCGTTCTCTGTCCTCGAGGCAATTTGAAGCGCTATTCAATTTTATTCTTAATTTTGTTCAGTTTACTATTGACTTTTCGTCCAGTTGCGTCTATATTTGTGATAGGCGGGGAATCCCCGCCGCCCGGAAGGAGAAAGACAGTGGATCTCAACTCGCTCATGATCGTCGAACACAGCAGGGATTTCGTTGCGGCGCGCCTTGAGTCGGCTCGCTACTACCGCGAGGGGACTGGTTCGCCAGTCGTCGCTATCATCGGCGGCGTGGCCGCGGCGCTTCGCCGCGCTGCAGCCCGCATCGAAACATGGTCGCGAGGGGACTCGGATCAACCCGTCCCCCAACGCCACGTTTCCGCCCGCTAAGGAGGTACCAGCGATGGCTCGATTTGTGGGTGCATGCCCCAGCTGTGACAGCCCGATGGAAGTGCGGCGGCTTGAGTGCCCCGCCTGCGGGGTCGGAGTTGATGGCCGCTTCGACGCAGGCCCGCTCGCACGCCTCAGCCGCGAACAGCTCGCCTTTGTCGAAGTTTTTCTGCGCAACCGCGGGAAGATCAAAGATGTCGAAGAGGATCTCGGTATCTCCTACCCGACGGTGGTTTCGAAGCTCAACGACGTGCTCGTCTCGCTCGGGTTCGAAGCCGGCGAGGATCCGCGTGAGGCCGAACGCCGCCAGCGAGTCCTGGACGACCTCTCGGGCGGCCGCCTGACCGCCTCCGAGGCCGCCGACCAGTTGCGCAGCCTTGGAGACGCCTGATGACGGACTCAGCCGAAGATAGCCGTCGCCTACGCGAGGAGGCGCAACGTGCGCGCGACCAGGTACAGCGTGCGCGCGAAAACGCCCACCGGGCCCGCGAGGAAGCGGACCGCTTGCGCCGCGAGGCTCGCGACATGGAACGCAATGCCAGGC